>JAGBXB010000040.1 GCA_017629515.1 Lentisphaeria bacterium
GCGATGGAATCCATGGGGGAAAACAGAAGCAAAAGCGCGTTAAAGAGGTTCTGTACCAAAAATTATCTCTCTTTCCGCCGTATGACAGAATGGCGGAATCTTGTGGAGGATCTTGCTGAACTTTTCCCGGCTCCGGAAAAGGAGAATGCTCCGGAAAACATCCAGTGGGAAAGATGTGAAAAGGAATACAATACCATCCACAAATGTATTCTTGGCGGTCTGCCCCGCAATCTGGCACTTTTCGATCCGGAAAATAAAAACTATATGGATATGAATGGCAGGCACTTTATTCTGTTTCCCGGTTCCGGATTGGCAAAGAGAAAAAATCTTCCCAAATGGCTTTTGTGTTTTACATTAATGGAAACCAGCCGGGTTTTCGGCAGGATCAATGCGGAAATGAAAGGGGAATGGCTGGAAGAGGTGGCACCCCATCTGTGCCGTGCTTCCTACGATAATATTTACTGGGACGGAAAAAGCGGCTTTGTTTATGCCCGTGAACAGCTTCATGCGGGTTCTTTATTGATCCATCCCGGCCGCCGCCGTCATTACGGGAAGATCGATCCGGCAGAATCCAGAAAAATTTTCATCCGGGAAGGGCTTGCTTGCGGAAAAGTATATCTTCCCCATTGTCCGTGGCTGGAAAAATACAATCATTTGTATAAAAAATTGCGTTCTTTTGAGATAAAAATGCGTCATCCGGATTCTCTGGTGGATGAGGAAGCTTTGTTCCGGTATTTTGATAAGGTCCTTCCTGCGGATATTGTGAGTACGGAAAGCCTCAAAGGGTACAGAAATGAAAATTTCGCCCCGGCGGAAGAGGATATAACATGGGAACATGAAAAATTGCAGGAGAAGGATTTTCCTGATCATATCTTTTCAGCGCAAATGCGTTTTCCTTTGCAATATTGCTTTGATTGTGAAAGTAAATACGATGGTATCACGGTAAGTATTCCGGAAAAATGCCTCAATCTTTTTGATCCCCACAGGACAGATTACCTTGTTCCCGGGTATCTGTTCTGGAAAGTGGAATTTCTGTTGCGGGGATTGCCCAAAAGTGTGAGAAAAGAATTGAATCCCATGGGAGAGTGTGTCCGGAATTTTATTGAATTGAGCAAAAATGAGGAAATATTTCTGGAAAGACCTTTGACCCATACCTTGAAAGAGTATTTGCAGGAGTATTATAATGTGGATGTGGCACTTTCTCTTCTGGAAGAACAGGAAGTGCCCCCTTACCTTGTGATGAAAACTGCCTTGAAAGGGGAAAATGGAAAAATCATCCGTGTACTGGATCATTTTCCCGGAAAACATTTAATAAGTTCCCGCCTTTCCAATGAACTTCCTGCGGCAAAAAAATATACGGTGAAAGGACATATCGCCTGGCCTTATATTACGGATCTTCCTTATGAAGTGGAGGCATCCCCGAAATCCGGGAAAAAGGCTTATCCCGCCCTTGTGGATGAGGGAGAAAGCGTAGGGGGAAGTCTGTTCCTTGATGAGTATGATGCGATCAACCATCACAAGGAGGGGGTCTTGCGGCTTTTCAAATTGCGTTTCCCCCAGTTGGCGAAAGCGTTGAAGCAGGGGATGAAACTGCCCCACAATACAGAGTTGTCTTTTTTTCTCAATTACCCGGATTGGAAAGAGGATCTGGTGAATGTAAGTATGCTGCAATGTCTGGATCATGCAACAGAGGATATAAGGAATATATCGCAATTTGAGGAAGCGTGCGAATGTGTCTCCTCAAAGGCGGCGGAAACATGTATGGCGATCCTGGAAGAATTGGAGGATATCCATTTCCATTACATGAAAGCGGAAGAGGCTTTGAAAAAGATCCGCAGTGATTCGGAATGTGCCGATGATGTGAATGATCAGCTGGATTTTCTTTTCCGTCCCGGTTTTCTCCGCTGTCCGGAGGCGGTGGATAGATATGTAAGATACCTGAAAGCGCTGACAGTAAGGCTGGAACGGGCAAAAACTTCTTCTTTGCAGAAAGATCTTGCCAAAGGGGAAAAGATCGCTCCCTTTGTCCGGAAATTTCATATTGCTGCTGATTCATTGGAAACAACATTGGAAAAGAAACATGCTCTCTATGAGTTCTTCCTGCTTCTGGAAGAGGCGCGGATCTCTGCTTATACTCCGGAACTGCCTTCCCTTGTAAAAGCCACCGCAGCCCACCTGGCGGCAGAATGGGAAAAACTTGTTTTGTAAAACACGGGGAAGGAAAAAATTTGCCAATGGAAAAAGAACATCTTGCCGGATTGGAAAGAAGCGGCTTTTTCATCTGCTCACCAGTGGACAGTGTACGGCCTGTGACGATTCCGGAGGGGGAGGAGTATGTAGAGATCCTTGCCGGAGGAAAATTGTATTTTGAGGTGGATGGGAAAGAAAAAGAGATGCCGCTGGGAACCGTTTTCTGGCATACCGCCGGGGAAAAAACGATTTGCAAAACTTCTGCAAAAGATCCTTACAGATGTTATGTGTTTCTGTTCCGGGTCAATGACGGGAAAAGACCCTGTCCGCGGGTAAGCCATTGGAAAGAAAGTAAAAGCGTATTGCTGTTTGCTTCCGATTGTCTGCGGACGTATCAGAGCAGCTGTTTTGATAAGGAATCTTTTGTACGGTATGTATATTATACACTTCTCTGGCACGCTCTTGCCGATGAAAATCCCACTATGGAATACCCGGCGGCATTGCGTAAAGCCCTGCGGTATATGGATGAACATTTTATGGAATGTACATTGTCCGCTTCTGTAGTTGCATATAATTCGGGGATAAGCCGGCCGTACCTTTTTGATCTGTGCCGGAAATTTCTCGGGTATCCACCCTGTAAATATCTTCTGGAAAAGAGAGTGGAACAGGCGGAAAGATTGCTGATGACAAGTTCTCTGCCGATCAAGGATATAGCGGAAAAATGCGGTTTTGCCTCATTGGAAGTCTTTTACCGGTCTTTCCGGCGGGTGTCCGGCAGAACACCGGGAGATTACCGGAATACATACAGTGTATATCCCCGGTAAGGAAAATAAGGAGGGGAATTTTTTATTCACCCCTTTTTGTGGGAAAAATATTGAAATACAGCAAAGATGTGCTATAATAAACATGAAATGATTTCAAAAGTTGCAGAGAATCAGGAAGAGCGACTTTTGAAGAGAACGGAAATCGTAAAACGACAGGAAAAACGGCGGGGAAAACAATGAAACAGTGCATGAAATTTTTTCTGATCTGCTTTGCCTTTCTTGTAAGTATGTTTTACAGGAAAAAGAGACCGGAAAACCCCCGGCGCATATTTATTCTTGCTTCGGGGTATCTGGGAGATACTTTCTGGGCTGTACAGACCATCACCCTTCTGAAAAATGCTTATCCGGATACGGAATTGTATATCGGCGGACGCCCCTTTATCCGGGAATTGTGTCATGGACTTATTCCGGAGGAAAACCAGATGGTGATCCGGTCGGTAGTCAGCGACAGAATGAGGGAAAATGTTTCTTTAAGCGGGATTTTTTCTGAAAGTCGGAAGATCCGTAAAGAGGTGAAGCCGGATCTTATTATTGACCTTGTATGCAACCGGTATTCAGCTTTGTTTGCCCTGCGTTCGGGAGCATATTCTGTGGGATTGGATATAGCGGATGAGTTTTATCCTTTTTATTCTTTCTGTGCGAAACAGTCCCTGATTCCCGGCGTACACCTTGCCTATCGTCCCCGCTCCATTGTGATGCAGTTTCTTTCTCTGAAGGAATCTTCTGAATTGAAACTTGTTCCGCCCTGTCCCCGGTATGGCAAAGAGGCAATATTGGAGAAATTATCCCTGAAAGCGGATGAAAAACTCATTATGCTTGTTCCCGGGGCCGGCTGGGAGGCAAAAAGATGGCATACGGATAACTATTACAAACTTGGAGAATTACTTTCGGAAAAAGGTTACCGGATCATTTTTTCCGGAGCCGGTAATGAGAAAGATTTATGTTTGCAAGCATCCTGCGGGATAAAAGAAGCAGTGATATTATGTGATGAACTTTCTGATACGATTTCCTTATTGCCCCATTGTAAAGCAGTCATCGGCAACGATTCGGGAGTCATTCATCTGGCGGCGGCATTCGGGGTGAAAGTTTTTTCCTTTTTCTGCCAGACCAATCCGGAATTTTGTGGGGCATTAGGAACAGATTCCCATTTCTTCCGCACAAAATGCCCTTATTCTCCCGGCAAAGGGGAACACTTCTGCTGCGGAGGGCCTGCATTGAATTGCAACAGAGCGGAAAGAATGTTTATTTCTCCTGAAAGGATCGTAAAATCTCTTACTGGACAGTTTGATGGCGGGAAAAACGTATCTGACGATCTTATAAGTATAGTTGTTTCGGTATATAACGGGGAAAAATATCTGGATGAATGTCTTTCCTCCCTTGAAGTGCAGTCTTATTGTAATCTGGAAATCATTGTATTGGATGATGGTTCTACGGATTCTACGATGGAAATTTGTCAGAAACATGCTGCAAAAGATGACAGGATCCGTTTTATCCATTTTGATGACCGGAAAGGACAGGGGGCAAGACGCAATTATGGTATTGAGATAGCAGGAGGCAGATTTATTGGTTTTGTGGACGGGGATGATGCGGCACATCCGGAAATGTTTATGAGATTGCATGATATGATGGAGATGGAAAATATCCAGATAGCGGTATGTAATCTTCAGGTGGAAAAGGAGTTTGCATCCGGCAGGGATGGAATAATGGAACTTATTGACGGAAAAGAAGCCACAAAGAGATTTCTTACGGATCCGGGATTCGGGGCATTTTCCTGCAATAAACTTTTCCGTACGGAATTTCTGCGGAAGACGGGGCGTTATCCGGAAGGGATGTTTTATGAGGATATCGTATTTATTCCCCAGTTGTGCGCGGAAGCAAGTTTACTTGCTGTGACGGATGAGAGTTTGTATTTTTACCGGCAGCATAAAGAAAGTGTGACAAGGAGCCGTTTTACGAAAGCAAAAATGGATCAGGTGAAGGCGTATGAGCTTCTGCTGCCGGTATTGCTGGAAAAATATTCCACATTGGAATCATTGATTTATGAGAAAGCCTTTTTTGCCATGATGGGAGTATATAACATATTGATTCTTGACGGAAACAGTGAAGAATATTCTTTATACAGTACCACATTATTGGAAAAAGCGAAAGAATACCGCAAAAAGATTTCACCATGGAGAGCGGCGAACCATTCCCGTTCTTTCATATTCTGTTTCGGCCTGCTTTTTCCCCGCCTCTACCGGCTCGCATTGAAAAGGATATATAAGAGATGAATTTAAAATTCATGATGTAGAATTTAAAAAATAGAATAAATTTGACATGCAGGAATAATAAAATGAAAATAATTTCTTTCATAAGAAAAATAATGGGCATTCGCTGGGTACATAAATTTAATCAACCATTAGTATGGTTTCTGCGTTTTTTACAGCGGATTTTCGCCCCTGAAACGTGTTGGGAAATAGATCATTGTAATATCGTGAGAAAAATGGGATTTGAAGATTCTTTCAATACCAAATCAAGTATTGATAAAAATGGAAATCCGATTCCATGGTTTTCTTATCCTGCAATAGAATTTCTGAAAGAAATGAACTTTTCTGATTGTTCAGTTTTTGAGTATGGATCAGGAAATTCTACATTCTGGTGGGCTGAACAAGCCCGGAAAGTTACTGCTGTAGAACATGATAAAAAATGGTATATGCAATTACAGGAAAAATTGTCAGGTAATGCAACTGTGTTATTTTGTGAAAATGATATTGCTTACTCTGCTGCACTAACTGAAATGTACGATGTAATTATTATTGATGGATTATGGCGTGATTTATGTGCTGTCGAAGCATTGAAACATATCAAAAATGATGGTATAATTATTTTAGATGATTCGCAGCGGGTACAGTCTTTGGAAGAATACAAAAAAACATTGGAAGTTTTACGAGCTGATACCCGCTTTATTCAGATTGATTTTTTTGGCTTCTGTCCTATTGCTCCCTGTACTAAAGTAACTACTCTTTTCATATCAAGAGCCAGGGTAATGAAATACAAAGAAACATACGTGCCAGCCTACGGAATTGGAAACATTCAAGAAAATGAATAATTTTTTGTCGATAGGAATTGCAATATGAGTAAGTTTTCTCCAATAGTTTTGTTTTGTTATAATAGAACAGATTGTCTTGCACAAACTGTAACTGCTTTGCTGAAAAACCCGGAAGCGGCAGAATGTGATCTTGTTATTTTTTCCGATGGGGCAAAAAATCCTGTTGATCAGGAAAAAGTAGATGCGGTCAGAAAATATATTAAAAATATTCAGGGTTTTAAAAATATTGAGATCCATGAAGCTGAAAAAAATCAGGGATTGGCTAATTCCATTATTGCCGGAGTAACTGATGTTGTCAACCGGTATGGCAGAGTTATTGTTCTTGAAGATGATATCGTTGTTGCTCCATATTTTCTCTATTGGATGAATCAGGCTCTTGATCTCTATGAAAAAGAAGAAGCAGTTGCCGGTATTCACGCTTGGACACCGCCGGATAAGTTTGGTTCAAGACCGGAAATATATTTTATACGGGAAATCGGCTGTTTGGGATGGGCTGCCTGGAAAAGAGGTTGGGAAATTTTTGAACCGGATGGCCGTAAACTTTTGGAAAGATTCACGTCTGAAAAGATGATAAAAGAATTTGATGTATATGGTACATATCCCTATTATCAGATGTTGAAAGATCAGGTGGATGGAAAAGTGGATTCCTGGGCGATCCGTTGGTATGCCTCTGTTTTTCTCAATAATAAATTGGGATTACAACCCGGCAGAAGTCTTGTCGCTCACATCGGTTATCAATCCGGAACCCATTTTCAGAAAGATTCCTTTATGCCGGAAGATATTGTTTCAACTGAAATGCCGGAACTGAAAGTTATTCCTTTAAAATGCAATGAAAAGATTTTGAGAAAAGTGCATCGGAAGTATAATAATGCAGTTATGCAAAGAGGTATATTCCACAGAGGTATAGCATTTTGTAAGAGACAATTACAAAAATTTTCTACCAACAATAGCGGTATAATTACAAAAAGGATGAAAATAATGAAAAAAACAATTAATGCTTGTATAACTTATGTCGCAGTACACTGGCCTAGTTTACAGAAAATAACCGTTTTATTTTTTTCTGTCATCGGAGATTTTTTTGCGAAATTGTCATTTTATATGTTTAAGTACATGTTCCAATTTCAATGGTGTGCTAATCACCCGGAAAATTTTGACCATAGAATTGATTTATATTATCAATGGCAAGTCAGGCATAATCCTTTATGGATAGAACGGGGAGTTTTTAATGTGTTGGCTTTGCAAATGTTTCATGAACCTGTTGTTGTAGAGTTATGTTGCGGAGATGGTTTTTATACAAAGTATTTTTATTCAATCAATGCTAAAAAAATTTTTGCTTGTGACTTAGATAAAAAGATTATTAATATAGCATCACATAAAAATGGCGTTTCTAATATTCATTATTGTGTTGCAGACATTAGGACCGGTATTCAAAATATTTTTTCTAATCAAATCGAAGAAAAAAAAGTAACTAATATAATTTGGGATGCCGCAATTGAGCATTTTACAGAAAAAGAGATATTTATGATACTTGAGGACATAAAAAATACATTAACTCCAGATGGAATTGTTAGTGGATATACCATAATTGAGCGAAAAGATCATCAAAAACATTTGGAACATCATGAACGGGAATTTGCTTCAAAAGAAGATTTGAGAAGTTTTTTTACGCCCTATTTTAAAAATGTGCATATTATAGAAACCCACTATGCAGAACGGACTAACTTGTATTTCTTCGCATCTGATGGAGCTTTACCATTTTCCGTTTTTGAGAAATAGCTAACTGTAGTATTTTTAAGAAAATTATCTGCTATTTGATAAAAATATTGTAAATTTTTTTAGGAGAAATGATGAAAAAAATAAAACAAATTATAAAATATTTTATTCCTTACGGGCTTATCTTGTTAAGGAAAAAATTTCTCCAACGGTTCTGGGGGCTCAAGGGGGATTTTTCTTCCTTCAGGGAGGCTGCAGATCATGCAAAAGGTTATTCCGCAGAAAATATTGCGGAAAAAGTGTTCAACGCAACAAGAACTGTGATTGAGGGAAATGCTGAATATGAGAGAGATTCCGTATTGTTTTATGAGTCCCGGTATAATTATCCTTTATTGACTGCATTACTTTCTGTATGTAATAAAACAAAAACTTCCCTTAATGTGCTGGATTTTGGCGGGGCATTAGGTTCATCTTTCTGGCAGAACCGTAAATATCTGGAAAAAGTTACCGATAATCTTTCCTGGCATATCGTGGAACAAAATTCATTTTTACAGGCAGCCGAAAAATTGATATATAATGCTCCCTTATTTTTTCACAGCACTATTGAAGAAGCTCAACAAAATGCTGTTTTTAATGCAGTTTTGTTTTCAAGTGTACTGCAATATTTGGAAAAACCCCGATCCTTTCTGGAAAAAGTCAGAAATGTGGAGTATCTTATTATAGACCGGCATCCGGAATTCGCAGAAGTTTTGGATGCCCAATATTCTGTGCAGTATGTGCATGAGCCTATCTATGAGGCATCCTATCCTGTGCGTATCTGGGGGAAAGATGAACTGAAAACCTTATTGTCAGAAGAGTATCAGCTTTTGATGGAATGGGAGTCGGATGTGGATGGTGAACTGGAGCTTTATGACGCACAAAAACGCAGAAAAAAGGTTCACATGAAAGGAATGTTTTTCAGAAGAAAGGCTGTTCGGTGAGATTATGGATGATATTATTGTAAAAAAATCCGGTACTGTTACCTTGAAACGGATCGTGGACGGCAGGGATGGTGCTTTATGTATCATGAACGCTTTGCAGGAGATCCCTTTTGAAATCAAACGGGTTTATTATATCAATAATCTTGATCCTTATTCCAGTATCAGGGGAAAACACGCTCACCGGAAGTTGCGTCAGGTTATTTTCTGTATAAACGGCAGTTTTACTCTTTCCCTTGATGATGGTTTTACAAAGCAGGAACTTCTTATGAGGGAAGATAATGTTGGTGTCATTCTCGATCCTATGCTTTGGCATACCATGCATGATTTTTCCAATGGGTGCGTACTGCTTGTGGCTGCATCAGATTATTATCAGGAAGCGGATTATATCCGTAATTACGATGAGTTTTTAACCCTTGCAAGGGAGAAATAAAATGATTTTGCAGGCTGATCCGGGACGCTCTTATTTTGTAATGAAAGAAAAAATTGATTCTGCAGTAAAACGGGTATTGGAAAGTGCCTGGTATGTGCTGGGGAAAGAGAATAGTGCTTTTGAAAAAAGTTTTGCCCAATATGTTGGGAGTAATTACTGTCTTGGCGTTGCCAATGGTACTGATGCTGTTGAAATCATACTTCGGGCCTTGAATATTGGAAACGGGGATATGGTGGCAACAGTAGGCAATACAGCCGTTGCTACTGTTGCTGCCATTGAACGAACTGGCGCACAGGTACGTTTTGCGGATATCGAACCGCATAAATTTACTATGAGCGCATCTTCTCTTAATGATTTGCTTGCAAAAGAAAAAAATATTAAAGCAGTTATTGTTGTTCATTTGTTTGGATGTCCGGCAGAAATGAAAGAAATATGTGAGGCAGCTGCAAAGTACAATATTCCTGTAATTGAGGATTGTGCCCAGGCACACGGGGCAGAATATAACGGAAGAAAATGCGGAACAATTGGAATCGCCGGAAGTTTCAGTTTTTATCCGACAAAAAATCTCGGTGCATTCGGGGATGGCGGGGCTGTTGTTACAGATAACCGGGAGCTTTTTGAAAAGATGACTGCATTGCGGCAATATGGCTGGAAAAAGCGTTATATAAGTGAATTTACAGGGATAAATTCCAGATTGGATGAAATGCAGGCTGCTGTATTGTCTGTGAAACTTCCATATCTGGATGAAAATAATCAGAAGAGACGCAGTATCGCAGCTCAATACAGAAGTGCTTTGAAAGACCTTTCTGATATAGAATTGCCTGTTGAGCCGGAAACGGCGTTTCATGTATATCATCAGTTTGTTTTGCGAGTCAAAAATAATCGCAGGGAGGCTCTTGCGGATTGTTTGAAAAAAAATGATATTTTAACAGCGATCCATTATCCGCTTGCAATTCCCCGGCAGCCAGGGTATCAGGAAATTCCTTTGACTGTTTCTCTAACGGAAACCTTTGAGACCAATCAGGAAATCTTGAGTTTGCCCATGTATCCTGAATTGACGGAGCGGGAAATTCGCACTATTACAGATGCAATAAGGGATTTCTTATGAAACGCTATTTTTGCACGTGTTTTGATCATAATTATCTGGTGTACGGACTTACTTTGTTTGAGTCACTTAAAAAGTATGTACCGGATTTTCAGTTGTTTGTTTTATGCTTAAGTGATAAAGTATATGAGCAATTAACGGATCTTGCACCTCAAATTACTCCTGTTTCTTTAACTGAACTGGAAAATGCTTATCCGGAATTATTGACTTGCAAAAAAAATCGGAGTAAGGCGGAATATATTTTCACTTTAAGTCCTGTTCTTCCTTTATTACTTTTTAAGAAATATGGATATATTGATTTGCTGGCATATTTGGATTCTGATTTGTTATTTTTTGCTTCTCCGGAATTTTTGTTTGAACAAATGAAAGACCGTTCTCTTTATATTACAAGACACCGTTTTACCATTGATGCGGAAGAGCGGGAAATAAAATATGGTAAATACAATGTTGCATTTCAGATTTACAAAAATGATTCTATAGGAATAGAGTGCCTGAACCAATGGCGGGAGCAGTGCTTTTCCTGGTGTTATGATAGGGTTGAAGACGGTAAATTTGCTGATCAGAAATATCTGGATTCCTGGCCGGAGCAATGGAAAGATGCTGTCCTTATCGGGAATCAGCCGGGAATAAATTCAGCTTTGTGGAATATGGGCAATACAGGATACAGCGCAAGAAACGGACAATTGTATTTGGATCAGTATAAATTGATATTTTTTCATTATCAGGGTTTTAAAATTTTGTCGCAATATTTGGCCTTATGGCCGAGGGAAGATTATGTTTGTTCAGATCATACCGTCAGATATCTGGCAAAACTGTATTTCAATTCCTTGAAAGAAACCATAAAAAAATATCCTGTATTTTTCAGCGGAAAATTTGTTGTTCCTGAACGTTTTTATCAGGAACGGCTGAAATTTACAAGAATGGAAAAATATATTTCTTTAGTTCCTTTCTGCAGAGTGCAATTTGCAATCCGTATATTGTATTTTTATTTACGTAATTCTCAATCAGTCTTTTTTAATTTTTGAAAGGTTGTATCATGTTTCTTTCCATTATTACAGTTTGTTATAACAGTGCAGGGACGATCCGGCAGACATTTGAATCTGTTTTGCAGCAGGATTTCAATGATTATGAATATATCGTTGTTGATGGAGCATCTACAGACGGTACTTTGGGGATCATTCAGGAATATCTGCCCAAATTCAACGGAAAAATGCGGTATGTTTCAGAAAAAGATAATGGTATATATGATGCGATGAATAAAGGGATCCGTATGGCTCAGGGGGAAGTTATCGGACTTGTCAACAGTGATGACTTTTATGAAAAAAATGCTTTTGCCCGTATTTATGATGCAGTAAGGAATGTGCCTGATGCAGATGTGTATTATGGACTTGTGCGAGTCCTGGCTCAGGGGGATGAGGAGATAAAATTGTATCGGCTTCATCATAAAATGCTTTATTCCTGTCCGCTTGCTCATGCTGCAACTTTTATTACAAAAGCTGCTTATAAAAAGTTTGGACAGTATGATACGTTTTACCGGATTTCGGCAGATTATGATCTTCTTCTCCGTATTTTTTTGCAGGGGGGTGTGTATCAGCCCGTCGATTATATTCTTGCTAATTTCCGTATGGGGGGAGTTTCTTCCGGCGAAAATAATATACCCGAGCATCTAATGGTTCAGTATAAACATGAATTGATCAGCGGAACAAAACGGTATCTTTCCCTGTTTGTATATCATGTAAAATGTATATTAAGGAAAATTTTGAAACGCCAAATCGTTTGAATATGTTTTTTGGCGTTTGTCTGAATGAATAATAAAGCATTGAAGAAATTTGAATTTTTCTGTTTTTATGCTATCTTATCTGTGATTTATAACGGAGAGTATTGATGGTGAAAAAAGTTTTTGTTTCAGGCTGCTATGATATGCTTCATTCCGGTCATGTTGCTTTTTTTGAGGAAGCTGCTTCTTATGGCGATCTTTATGTCGGGCTTGGGTCTGACAAAACTATTCTGGGTTTGAAAGGCAGAAAGACCATCAATCCTGATGCGGAAAGACTTTATATGGTCAAATCCATCCGGTATGTGAAAGATGCCTGGATCAATTCCGGAAGCGGTATTATGGATTTTGAAAAGGAGGTACTGGAACTGGCTCCGGATATCTTTTTTGTTAATTCGGATGGTTATACACCCGCAAAAGAAGAGTTTTGTAAAAAGCATGATATTGAACTGATTGTCAGCAAAAGAATTCCTTCGCCCGGTTTGCCTGAACGTTCTACCACACAATTACGGCAGATTTGCCGTATTCCTTATCGTGTTGAGTTATGCGGGGGTTGGATGGATCAGCCTTTTATCAACAGTATTTACCCCGGAAGTTGCATTACTGTTTCCATTGAACCTGATATTGAATTCAACTACTGCAGTGGAATGGCGACCAGTTCCCGGAAAAAAGCGATAGAACTTTGGCAATCCCAACTGCCTGCCGGTGATCCGGTTGCATTGGCTAAAACTCTTTTCTGTGTGGAAAATCCTCCGGGAACTGTTCATGTCAGCGGTTCTCAAGATCAACTGGGGATACTTCTGCCGGGTTTGAACAAGTTATCGTACAACAACAGTTATTGGCCGGAAAAAATCGAATCGGTAAAAGATGAGGCAGTATTGAATTTTATTGAGAAACATCTTTATCTTGTTCAGTTGCCTCAACGTCCGGAAAATTATGACGTTTTTGCCGGAAAAAATATTAATGAGCCGAGTATCCGTAAATTAGCCGGTGCTACCGGGAAAGCGTGGAATGCAATTCTTACGCAAAATATAAAAGATTGGGGCAGATATACAGTGGAATGTTTTGAAGCTCAATTAGAGTTGTTTCCCGGAATGTTTACCGATGAAATAAGTAAAATTCTGGATAAGTACCGTGATTTGCTTTACGGCTGGAAATTGACAGGTTCCGGTGGTGGCGGGTATTTATGTTTGATATCTGAAGAAAATATTCCCGGCAGTATTCAAGTCCGTATCCGCAGAAATTGATCTCCATTTTTTTCCTTTCTCTTATGGTTGTATTTTGCTGGTGGTGAGAGTATATTAATATACTCTCGAATTATAAAATCCTGAAAGGAATACAATATGAGTGAAGAAAAAAAATGTTCCGGTAACTGCGAAAATTGCAGCAGTAAAGAAAAAGAAAATTGCGCTTTGAATGAAACTCTCGGAAAAATCAAACATAAAATCGTTGTTATGTCTGGGAAAGGCGGCGTAGGGAAAAGTACCGTTTCCGTTAATCTCGCTTACTCTCTGGCTCTCGCAGGTTTCAGAGTCGGACTCCTGGATGTGGATGTGCATGGTCCCAGTGTTCCTAAAATGCTTCATCTGGAAAAACATCAGCTGGAAGCTGCCGGAAACGGCAAGATCCTCCCCCCGGAAGTCGCCGGACTGAAAGTCATGTCCATTGGTTTCATGCTGGAAAATACGGATGATCCCGTTGTCTGGCGCGGTCCCATGAAGATCGGGATCATTCAGCAGCTCTTTACCGAAGTAGAATGGGGCGAACTGGATTATATGGTTATTGACTGTCCTCCCGGAACCGGGGATGAACCTCTTACCGTCTGTCAGACTGTGAAAGACAAGGACGGAAGTGCTGTCATCGTCACAACTCCCCAGATGGTAGCATCTTCCGATGTAAGTAAAAGTGTCAATTTCTGCAAGCAGATGCAGTTCCCCATAACCGGACTTATTGAGAATATGAGTGGTTTTATCTGTCCCAAATGCGGTGAGATCACAGATATTTTTGCTTCCGGCGGCGGTGAAAAACTTGCTGCCTCCTATAATATCCCTTTCCTGGGCAAACTCCCCATTGATCCGGAAGTATGCAAAGGCGGTGATGAGGGCAAACCTTTTGCCTATTACCGTTCTGAAACTCCTGTGGGCAAAGCTTTTGCCGGGGCTGTGGACAAGATCGAAGAAACTCTGCAATAAGTTTTCCGGATGGATATATGCGGTCGGATGAGATGAAATATATTTTTATTGCGGACAGTCACCTTGCTGATCCGGAGGATACAGAAAGTTTCTTTTCCATGCTTGACCGTATCTCCTGTTCTCTTCTGGCAATGGAAAAGGACAGGAGGCCCTCTCTTGTTTTTCTTGGTGATATTTTTGAATTATGGATCGCCATACCTGGTTATGAGGCGGAGTGTCACAGCCGTTTCCTTTCCTGGTGCAGGAAATATAAGGAAGAGTTTCCTGTTTATTTTATTGAGGGGAATCATGAATTTTTTGTTGTCCGGCGGCACTGGAAAGATTTTTCCTGTGCTTCGACAAATCATATCCGGGATGGGAAAATGATTTTTCTTCACGGGGATCAGATCAATCTTTTTGATTGGAGATACCGTACATTGCGTATCGTTACCCGTAACAGGATTTCTGCTTTCATTCTCCGGCTTCTTGCCGGTTCCTGCGGGACTTTCCTTGTGGAAAGGATCCGTAAGACACTGAAAAAGACAAATCTGAAAAACAAGAAATATTTTCCGGCAATTTTTATGGAAAATACTGCAGAATTGTTGTTGGAAAACGAATCCGGCTGTCTGGTTGCGGGTCATTTTCACCAGAAGCATATTTTATCTGCCAAAGAGGGTTCTCAAAAGATTTTTACACTTCCTGCCTGGGATAAAAATCAGGGTTTTATCGGTATTTTATCTTCTGACGGTATCTTTCATACCGGTTTATGGCAGGATCTTTTGAAGTAAGGAAAATATACATGATCAAGACCAACGTTGTACGGCTTCTGACTGCTGCGGAACTGCCTTTCAAAGTTCTGGAATATTCCGTTGCCGATGGCAGAGTGGACGCCATGAGTATAGCGGAAAAGACCGGGGAGGAACCGGATCAGACCTTCAAAACTCTTGTTACGGAAACTCCGAAAAAAGAATATTTTGTCTTTGTCATCCCCGCTCCTGCAACTCTTGACCTGAAAAAAGCTGCAGCTGCTGCCGGAGTGAAAAATCTGGATATGATCCCGCAAAAAACTCTTTTCCCTCTTACAGGCTATGTGCATGGCGGTTGTTCCCCTATCGGTATGAAACGCTCTTTCCCCACTTTTATTGATGAAACAGCCATATTGTTCGATCACATCAATTTCAGTGGCGGGCATCTGGGGGTAATGATCTCTATGGAGCCGGAAACGGCCTGCAAATTTATCGGCGCAAAGTTTGTTGATCTTACAAGATAAATATAGACAGGAAGAAAAGCTGTTGCAACAGTTCTGTAGGAAGGCAGTATGAGTATATTCCGGTATGATATTTCCTGCGTCCCTTCGGGACTTGTTTCCTGGTGGGTGATTTTCCCCCGGGTTGAAACCCGGGGCTGTGTTCCTGCGCCCCACGGGGCTGATTTGCCGACCAGTGCTCTGCTCTTGATAAGTTCGTATGCTCCTGCGTCCCTTCGGGACTTGTTTCCCGGTGGGTGATTTTTCGGGGCTGTTGCAAAACAGCCTCTTTTTTTGTCCTGAAAGAGGATAAATAATAAAAAAAGGGGGGGGCAAAAGTACGATGGATTTTTTCATTGTGTCTGCTCAAAAGA
>JAGBXB010000041.1 GCA_017629515.1 Lentisphaeria bacterium
AGTCAGGGACGGTAGATTTACAGTCTACTGCATTTGGCCACTCTGCAACCCCACCAACTTTCAAATGGAGCGGGTGAAGGGAATCGAACCCTCACGATCAGCTTGGAAGGCTGAGGTTCTACCATTGAACTACACCCGCATTCAACTTGATGTCATTTAATAAACTCTTTTTCCTTCAAAAGTCAAGCCGTTTTTTGATTTTTTTTCAAAAATCTTTATTTTTGCCGATCCTGTGACTCAACACACCATTGATATTTCGGATTATCCATACCTTTTTTCTATCATCAACCCCCTTTTTTCTGATTTTTTTTCCCAGAGAGAATTTTCCAGTTTGCATTTTACTATTGTTACGGGTATAGTATTCTCACGGTAATCGTAAATTTTAACCTTATCAAACAAAGGAAATGAAAATGAAAAAACTTTTTATTGCCGTATTGCTTGCTTCTCTTGCAATGCTCTCCTACGCTGCTCCCGCAACTGCAAAAACGCCCGAAAAAGTCATTCTGCCCGGTGCATTGACTATTTCCGTGCCTGCCAAACCTCCCAAAACTCTTATCGGGAAAGAGTGGGTTTCCCCCTGGGGACTTATCGGTCATGCGGGAATCGAAAATGGAAAGATCTTTTTTAAGAACAATGCAACCATCTACAATTTTTATATTCCCGTTGCCAAAGAACCCAAAAAATATATTCTTACTGTTAAATGTGCCGCTCTTGCCGATGCGAAAAAAACAGGTTTAAATGGTTATTTCAGTACTTGTGTGCGCAAGGTCGGGGACAAGAGACCTTTCAATCATGAAAAAAGAACTCCTTTCGGTCCCTTTGCTGTCACCACTGCGGAAAAGGAATATACGGTCGAATATACTGCGGAAGCATTTGAACGGGGATATATCTATCTTTCCGGTACAAATATTGTGATTAGTTCCATCCGGCTTGTTGCCGTTGCGCCCGCTGCAAAATAATTCCCCTCTTAAAAAAAATATACCTGCAATTCTTCCCTGAATGGAGTATTGCAGGTCTTTTTTTTGAAAAAATGGCTCATGCCTTGCTGTTGATTTTCCGCATCGCGGCGGGAATATATGAAAGAAGATCATCGGCAATCACCCCTCTTGATCCGGAGGGGTTTACTGTTTCTCCAAGCAGTCCATGGAGGAATACCGCCCCACGCAGTGCTGAAAAGATATCTGTCTTTTCTTTTACCATTGCGCCGCAGATCCCTGCAAGGATATCGCCGCTTCCTGCTGTGGCAAGACCGGGTGTGCCGCTTAAATTGACTGCATATTTTCCATCCGGAGTACATACAAGAGTACGGCAGCCTTTGAATATAATATAAGAAGAGGTTTTTGCTGCAAGATTTTGTATTCTTTCCTGCCGGGGGAGGGTGCTGTCAAGAGAAAATCCTTTTTCCAGTCTTCTCATTTCCCCCTCGTGGGGCGTAAGGATCAAAGTACATTTTTTTGTATGGAAAAGAGTTGTATTTTCTGCAAGAAGATTCAGTGCATCCGCATCGGCAACAACATATTTTTCCTGTTGTAAAATATATTCCAGAAAGGGGAGAATATATTTATGGGTTCCCATACCGGGGCCGATAACGATTTTATCGGCTTTTTCCGCAAGAAGTTTTGTTTCCCCGATACTGGAAGAATCGAAAAAGCCTTCTTTATTACCTGCAATATGCCGGAGCATTACTGCTTTGGGAGTGTTTCCAAATATTTCCGTGCCGTGGGGGAGAAGGATGGAGACAAGTCCTGCGCCCGCCCGTAATGCGCTTTCCCCTGCAAGAAGCGGCGCGCCGCAATAGAGGGAACAGCCGCCCAGAACAAGTACATGGCCCCGGATGTTTTTATGAATGGAATTTTTTTCTCTGGCAAAAAGGTGTTTTACATCGGAAAACGTGGTACACAACTCATAATTCAGTATATCCTCCACATATTTTTCCGGTATTCCTATATCCATGACTCTGATCCTTCCGGAAAGTAATGCCCCTTCTTCCGTAAGCATCCCTTTTTTGGCGTTTGCCATACTTACTGTCAGATCCGCACGGATAGCGCACTCCGCGCTTTTTCCCGTATCTGCCTCCATGCCGGAGGGCAGATCAATGGAAACGATGTGGCAGTCTGAATTATTTGCCAGTGTGATCCATTTTCCGTAATCCCCCCGCAATTCCCCGCGGAAACCCGTTCCCAGAAGTCCGTCAATGATCAGGTCGCAGTTGACAAGATCTTCCTTTTCCAGAGTATATTTTATTCTGCTTTTCAATTCAGAAGGCATTGCCTGAAACATTTTCAAGGCGTCCCCGGATAAGGAATCCTCCCTGACCATACAATGCAAATGGATGCAATAGGATTGTGTATCATACAATATTTTTGCAGCTACAAAAGCATCTCCGGCATTGTTGCCTTTGCCTGCAAGAAAAACGATATGCTTTATATCTATCTCATTTTTTTTCAGTTCTGCGATATATTCCTCAATGGTGGAAGCAAGGGAAAATCCTGCTGTAAACATAAGTTTTTCCCCGGAAATTCCCCCTTCATGTATCGCACGGGAATCCAGTAAACGCATATCTTCTCTTGAAACAGCTTTCACAACATCACCTCATAAAAAAGGGAAAGGAATTTTTTCCTTTCCCTATATTCTTACAGCGCAGGAACGATCATGCTTTATCCACAAGGGCAAACATCATTACCGTACGGGAGACTTCTTTCCCATTGACCAGCATGTGACCTTCGCCTTTGCCAAATCTGGATTTGATGTCCGGCATATCCACTTCCAGAAGCAACTGGTCGCCGGGATAGACGGGACTGGTGAAGTCGGCACTGTCAATACCCATGAAAAGGGCGATCTTCCCTTCGGCGGCAGGGCGGGAGAGTGAATATACTGCCCCGACCTGTGCGGTGATCTCCGGCTGGACAGAACTCAAAAGAACTGTATAGCCATCTTTGTATTCACGGAAAATGGGTTCTGTTTCGGTACAGTTTTTTATGCCGGTAACCATACTGCCGTCGGTTTTTGCCACATAATCCACAAAGAGGAAGGGATAACGGTGAGGAAGAATGCTCTGGATCTTGTCTGTATCCATGGCAAGATTTCTGCCCCGGTCAAATTCATTGAATTCCATGGGGAATACCGTCTGCTTTTCTCTGGCTCTTACGCCAAGAGAACCGGAAAGATTGGTGGCGATTCCGGAACTGTTGCTGATATTTGCTGTAAATTCAGCAGTATCATCGGTTATGGAAGTGATTTCCAGTTCAATAAGAATACGGTCGCCGGGGAGATTGGGTTTACGGAATTTTACCCTCCGGAGACTTTTAAGGAAAATATCCCCTTTGCGTTCCGGGTCAAGTTTTTTCCATACCAGAACTTCCGCAAGCTGGGCAGTGGCTTCCAACTGCAATACACCGGGGAAAATGGGCTGGTTGGGAAAGTGCCCCATAAAGAAATTTTCCCCCATGGAAAGGCCTTTCATTCCCCATGCCTTTGTTTCACTTTCAATCAATACTTTGTCCAGCAAGTGCATTCCCGGTCTTACCGGAACGATCTCACGGAGTTCTTGAACGCCAAGAATCTGACTCATACTCCTTCTCCTCCTCTTCTTATTTCTTACAGAAAATTTTATTTTTCATTCATTTTGCCTACGATAGCCTGGGCAAGAGCCACATTGGTGGGGTGTCCGGGCTTTACAGCAATGATATGGGCAGATAATCTCACCCCGGTAAGGTAAAGATCCCCCACCATATCCATTACTTTATGACGGACAAGTTCATTGGGGAATTTTACTCCGTCATGGCTGATGATCGCACCGTCATGGATGACTACAGCATTATCCAGACTGCCGCCTCTGGCAAGTCCCATTTTAAAAAGTGTGGCAAGGTCTTTATATTCTGCAAAAGTACGGCAGGGGCCGAGTTCTTTTTCAAAGACTTCCGGTGAAAGTGTGAAGTCAAGGAACTGGGTTCCGATCATGCTTCCGGCAAAGGATACGGTGCAGGTGATTTTTAATTCCCCCTCTTTTTCAGGCGGGAGTGCTACGAGGGTGGTACCGTTTCTTTCAATATAGACCGGCTCTGTGACGGCATAGGTCTTTGCCGGAGCATCCTGCTGAACGATCCCCGCTTCCATAAGCATACGGTAAAAGGGCCCGGCACTTCCATCACAGATGGGGGGTTCGGCACTGTCCATTTCCACATAGATATTATCCACTTTCGCAGCATGAAGGGCAGCCATGATGTGTTCAACAAGAACTACATAATCTTTGGAAGGACCGGCAATGGTGGTAGCTCTTGTCACATCAATAACATTAAGTGCATGCGCTTTGATTTCCGGACAACCCTCTTTATCCATACGGCGGAAAATGATTCCTGTATTTGCCGGGGCAGGGAGCATCCGCATATTTACACGCACTCCGGTATGCAACGCTATCCCGCTTACGGATACACTTTTGCCAATAGTATTCTGCATTTCCATTTCTTATCCCTTCTTTATTATAAACTATACGGGTCTTAATTTAACACCATTTAGGCCGTTTTGCAAATTTCCCCATCTCTTTTTTTGCTTTTTTTCATTTTTGAGAAAGGCGGGGTGAAAAAATAAAACCGCAATACAGAAAAAAGAAGGGCGTGCAATGAACAGCAAAAAAAATAAAATGAGTTTGTAAAATATTCTCATGAATCAGCATTTTTCTCTCTTTCAGGAATATGTCCGCCCTGCAAGGGCGTAGGAAAACTCGTGTTGGAAACAGTGTGAAAATGTATGATTTATGATTATTTTCTGTTGGAGTGGAGAATAACTTTGCCACAGTTTTTTTTCCACCGTCCTTTCAGGACTTGAAAATCATTTTGCCCATTTTGTCCCCCGGGTTGAAACCCGGGGCTGTGTTCCTGCGTCCCTCCGGGACTTTGGGCGGTGCAGAATATGCCCTGTAAGGGCAAAAGGCTCTGAAAGAGCCGTTGGATTACAGCCCGGGGTAAGGGGGCTGTAAGTCCCCCGCAGCCCCGGGTAAATGATGTGTTTAAATAAAACAAGCTCTGAAAGAGCGGCAGAACGGGAGAATATTTCTTCTTCTGCCGCTCTTACAGAGCTTGCCCTTTTGTTTTGTACGCTTCCCCGGGGGTACGGTCCCTTACAGGTCCCTACCCACCGGGCTATGTTCCTGCGGGGCTTTCAGCCCCTTTTGCCCTTTCAGGGCTGTTTTTTTTGTAAGTGCTCCGTGGTTTTACAGCGTCTCGTCTCTCTGTGTTTTTTTTCCTGCGTCCCTTTGGGACTTGAAAATCGTTTTGCCGATCTTATTCCCCGGGTTGAAACCCGGGGC
>JAGBXB010000042.1 GCA_017629515.1 Lentisphaeria bacterium
GTAATCAGCTTCTTGATTCTGATCTGATTGAAAAACGGTTTTACGGGAACCGTTTCCCAATTTGCCCAGAGGAATCCCATCATCCGACGCCATAAATTTGTATCATCACGCCGACAGCAATGACCTTCTCCGTTAAATTGTTCAAATCTGAAATCATATCCGGCAAATTCCAAAGCGGAAGCCGCATGTTGTGCTGCCAGAAGCGAACTTCCGAAGTAATAGTCCGGTTCTTCTGTTCCGCATGTGATATAAAGTTTGATCGGTTTCGTCTCTGTTTTCCGGGCAATGACCATCGCTTCTTCTCCTCCACGCATAGCGGAAAAGGTCGGGCTGCTTAAAAATGCCCGGCGGAAATAATCGTTCCGGAACCATACGGCGTTCCATGCCGCCATTCCGCCGGATGATCCGCCGCAAATAAAATGCATATCCGGATTTGAGGACAAGGTTTCACCTGTGATCCGGCAGACTTCAGGAACCAATTCTTCCACCAGAAAATTTGAAAAATCAGGTCCGTATTGATCAAATTCAACTGCCCGCATATTTCTGCTTGTACCAGTGGAAATAGATGGATTCAATACGCCGGGCCGGATGAAAACGACGACGCCAAATGGGATCAATTCTTCCAGCATTAATTGTTTCAGCAATACGGACATGGTATCAAAAGAATGTTCCAATAATACGTACAATGCAAGTTCGTTTGCTTCTGCATCTGGTTTGACGGTATATATATCAACTTCAAAATAACTGCCACGTTCAAATTTATTACCCGTGATGCTGCATTTATTGAACTGTTTTTCTATAATCTTTTCCAGGTTCATCGGTTCCTCTTACTGTTATAATTGGTAGAGATTTCTATTAACAAAAATGCTAAAGAAAATTACATCCCTTAAAGGAATAATATATCATAAAAATTGAAATTTACAATTACATTAAGCGTGGAAGGTGCAAAAAATCATTTCTGTGAGTAAATGATTTTTTATAATATTATCCGGTAAACTTGCATTCCTGGAGGATGTAAAAAATATATTTGCACCCTCCAGAATAAAAAAAATGGGGGCGGAATGATTCCGAACCCATTTTCTATAATAGATTTTTTAATGTTTGGAAAGTTCCAACTGTTTCAAAATAAAATAAAAAATATAACAAAAACTTATTTCCCGGTAACAGGGGTATAAAGTTTGCTTATTTCTTCCGCAGATAATGTTCTGGAATAGATCTTCAACTCATCGTAAGCTACTCCTTCTTTGGCTCTGTCGGCGGAACGGCTCTGATGATTCAGGGAGAACCGGTTCTTTTCCGTGATCTGCAAAGAAATTCCCGGAGGAAGTTTGACTATGGATCTGCTCTGCTTCAGCCATTTTTCATTTGCCTTTAACGGCATGATTTTTCCATCCAGATATAAAACGATCTCTTCAGGAGACCATGTCACAACTATACTGTGCCAGATACCTTTTTTCAAAGTCCCTTCCGGAAGATCATGCCTCCCCTGAAGGGCTTTCACTACTTTCCGGTTCTTATCGAATGCAGTAACGGATAAAAGCAGTTTTCCGTCATGGTACTTGCCTTTTGCCTGATGAATATTGACCGCAAGATCACTGAAACTTATTGTAAAATAATCCTGTGCACAGGAATAAGGCACATCAAACTGCGGGGCAAACCAGAACGCAACAGAACCGTTCCTTTCAGGCAGATTCCCCTTTGCATTATAAATGACCGCATCCCGGGGCAGCAGCAATACTGCATTTTTTCCATTTATCCCGGCAAATTTCTGTGTGGGAAGAAGTGGCTTTTTCTGATTGATACTTACAGGATTTACACCTTTTTCAGCCGTAAAATCAAAATCATCAAATGAACTTGAGAAAAGAATATCCTTTTCTGCTTTTGCTGTAAAAAAAGTAAAAAGTGAAACGGAAAGAACAATAAAAATCTTTTTTACAGTAAACATTTTATACACCTCTCTTTTTATTACTGCCAGGGATAGTAAAAATAAATAGCATCATAATAGCGTCTGTCCGGCTTATACCGGCGGCTTTTTGCGGAATTATCCATAAAAAGGAAGGATGTCTTTCCGCCATGCACCCCCTCGAATGCTGGTGCGGAAAGATTGTAAATGATTGATCTTGCCTTTACATCACTTTTGGCAGAATAACCTTTATCTTCCAGAGCATTTTCCCGTTCAAGCCATGCAAAATTATCCGTACTGCGCCCATCGGCAAGGACAAGAAGAGTAGAGGGATTTTTCACCGCAGAAAGTTTTGTCATGGGGTGTTCAAGAGAGGAGACATTATGCCCCAGCATGATACTGTAACAATAGGAATTTTTCGGGATTTCAGGAGCGTTGAAAAATGAGGCAATGCGGATCTCGTTTTTATTTCCTTTGCAGGTCAGAATTTTAGGATTATTGAGATAACCCCGTTCCCCATTGACAAGATCCGTCCAGGTAAATCTCATAGCCCTCATTTTGTAGGGGGTGATCCACTCTTTGTAATCACTCATGTAAAACTGGAAACAATTTCCAAACTGTTTCATATTATTGAGACAGGCGATACCGTAAGCCTGCTGTCTTGCTTTGTTCAGGGCGGGAAGAAGCATCCCGGCAAGAATAGCAATAATGGCAATAACCACAAGAAGTTCGATCAGTGTGAAGCGATCTTTCCGGTTCCGGTTTGCATTTTTTTCATACTGTTGTTTTTGCTTTGAAGCAAAATTTTCTGAAAACTGTGCTTTCATTTCATCTCCTTTTTTTATTTTTTTATTTTTCATATATTTTTTCCACAAGAAGCATGGCATTATGGGCAGAAATCTCAAAGGAATCTTTTATTTCCGTATCTTCCAAAAGTTCCATACAGCAATCCGGCAGCTCAAGTTCTGCAAGAGTATATTTTTTCGCAAAACGGGTGTCATTAAAAACCGCAACCGCCCTTCTTCCCCGGATCTCTCCTTCATACAGCACCGGCCATAATCCGGCTTCCGATGTGATAAAGGGCTGCACTTTCCGCATACGGATTTTCTGTGCCTTTTCCAGAAGTTTCAGCCGGTCGGGGGCGATCGTATCAAAATGATCACTGGTAAAAGTTATCCCCGTCATCACTGCTCCGAGCACCGAAAATTTCGCTTCGTTTCTGCTGTAAAAAGCGTTATCCTGCCTTGCCATGACCACATCCGGATCACAGCGGAACCAGCGGTCGAATTTCCAGAAATGGGAAAGAGATACCCGGATGGCAGAAAGAATGTCGGCTCCGCTGCACCGGGGGAAATTTTCGTTTTCATATTTTTCCGTACCGAAATACCTTGATGTATCATTGGATACCCTGATATGATCCACAAGCCCCATACAGGGCATCAAAGGACTGGAACAAGCCATAAGCAATGCCTCCGGCACAGCCTCCCGGATCGTTTGCAACCCCAGACGGAATGCACTTACCGGAGTAGCATTTTTATCTCTTCTCACGCCCTCAAAAAGTCCATACATAAGAGCATCCATTTTAAAATAGGAAAAACCCATTTTCCAGAAGGAAACAAAAACATTTTTCAAGTGTTCCCGTACTTCCGGAATAGTGGTATCCAGACACGCCCATTGATCATCCGGCGGCGGTGTCCATCCCTGAACCGTAACAAGACAACCTTTTTCATCATGCACAAACCAGTCCGGATGCGTTTTATATACATTGCTTGCGGTGGATGCCGTAAAGGGCATAAGCCAGATACCTGCTTTTCTGCCGCTTTCTGTGATCTTTTCCGCAACAAGTTCCAAAGGTCCGGGCCATTCTTTTCTGCAATCAAGCCAATCGCCCTGCCAAGTCTGATAACCATCATCGATCTGAACATATTGTGCATAGTAAGAGGAAGATGTATTTTTCAATGCTTCCAGATTTTCCAGAAAATCTTTCTGTGTCACATTTTTGTAATAATAATACCAGGAACAGTATCCTGTAAGGTTTTCTCTTTCCGGGATCTTTTTTACATTCATGCGCTGTGCCGCCATTTTTGCATACCGGATCAGAAGTTCCCGCCAGTCATCTCCTTCAAGGATGACCGTTTCCTCCGGTTCCTCATCCGGGAGAATGTACCTCTGAACCATTTCAACGGATACAAAAGTCCGGTTCCGCATTTTTGCAGTAAAATCAGTCGTTGAACGGAAAACAGTCAACGCTCCGGCAAGAACATACCTGTTCTCAAAATCATTGCCGACAACGATCACATCCGTACTGAATACATCCCTTGTCCAATCCAGCACTCTTTCCAGATTCGGACGGGGAAAGACCTGGGACATCATGGCATTGGAAACATAACAAAATGAGGATGCCGGCGGCAGTTCCAGTTTGATTTCAGCGCGGAAATACTTTCCGGCTCTGTTCCATTGTATATTTTTTCTCACCACACTCATTTTTTCGTCCCCGTCTCTTTTATTTCACTCCGATAAGCCGGAATCCCGGACTCTGGATGATGGAACGGTTCAGCTCAGGAAGTGTCAACTCTTTTCCATCGTTCCAGAGATCATAGAATCTGACCTTTGCCCCATCCAGTTTCAGTGCATTGAAGTCGATCCGCAAATCCAGAACCGCATCCTTTTTTGAAAGATTACCTATGGCAAAAACAAAAGGATAGGGAGAAGGTTTTTTCCAGCGGTAAAGAGAAACATAAACCTCTTTGCTTCCGGATGTTACAAGTTTTTCACGCCAGTAGGGGATAAAATCGGCATGATTGAAATCCAGATCATTGCGTATCTGCCACAATTTTCCTTGCAGATCCGTGGCATTCATTGTGCATTTTGCAATAAAATCAAACAGGACAGCGGGGGTGGTATATTGCCGGAAATAGGGTTCTCCTGTCAAAAGATGTTTGTAAGGCTTCTGTGTGGGATACATCCCGGGGGAATACCCGCGGACAAGAAGATTGATCCCCATACCGTGTACCTCACTGTTGAAACGGAACTTATACTCTTCCTGACTTCTGCTTCTGCAATAAAAATGTTTCGGATCCGTAGCGATCTCGGAAGGCAGTATCTCTTCCCCGGGGAACCAGGCATCCCCGAAAGAATGGACCACAGGATTGAATTTATCATGTCCGTGATTCATCATCTTCATATTGAGTTTTCTTGTCAATTTGTAAACTCTCATAAGATAGGAACGCAGATGCAGACCATTCACAGAAGTATAACTTTTTCCGAACACATCCACCCCGCCGCAGCCATGGGCGGCATTGGAACAGGGTCTCTGTACGCAAATATCATGGTATAATCCGCCAAGTTCCGGCAGTCTTGTCAGCATTTTTTCCAGACGCCACAGCATGAGATCGCCTACTACAGTACCGGGACAGCAGGGTTTTGTATAGTAGGGTTTCCCGTCGATCTTGGAAGTCCCTCTCCAGAAAAATCCCGGAAGTGTGGCATTCTGGGGATAAAAATAATCATATTCCGCTTCCGGTTCCGCAAGATGAGTAGGCATGGCATAAGCAAAACATTTTATTTTATGTTTCTTCCACCAGTTTCTGATCAGTTTTTCGTATCCTGCCGGGTCTCTGGGAATATTGCTTGTCCAGAAATTGGTATCATCCGCCCAAAGTCTTGTTGCGGTATAAGATCCCCAGCCGGTAGTCAGACCGTAAGTGGCTTTGGTAAGGGTTTCATAGTAGAAAGAACGGAATATTTCCGGCCGTTTCCTTGCAGGAGTGGCGATCAGTGTCATTTTATACTGTGCCTTTTTCCCTTTTTTCAGCTCTGCTTCACGGGAGATCATATTGATCTTCACATCAATTTTTTCTTTGTTTTTTGCAAGAAGAATCTGTTTTTCCTGATGAAAATTCACCCAGTTGGCATCAGAAGTACAGAAGAACGAGATACCATGCACATCCCCGGAATGCCATAAAATCATTTCCGCTTCGTTGGAGGGATCAAACCGCAACGCCATTTTTTCTTTCCCATTCCAGGGCCGGAACACGGGATTGGTCACATATTTCCCCATAAAAGCAGGAGAACTCCATGCAAGAAACAGATTATTAATATTGACAGAATCCTTTTTGGGAGCGATCTCCCAGGAAAGAAGATACATTCCGTCAAAGGCAAGTTCGCCTGTCCAGTTGACCGTAAAAAGATCATTTTCCCCTTTACCGGAAAAATGTACCTTGTCAGGAAATATTTTTTTCTCCTGAAAACCTTTCCATATAAATTTTCCGCCTCCATCGGTACGGATCTCCGGAGGGGTATGGAAAAGTTTTTTCCCGCGGGAGGTGATCTGTACGGGCCATGGGCCATTTCCGAAATGGTATACTCTATCCCAGACTTTATAAGATTTTTCCCCGACTTTCTTTATCTCCTCCCAGGGAACCGGAACCGTATGATCCACCATAACAGGTTTTGCTTTCAAAAAGGAAAGATCCGGGACACGGAAAAGATTCTGTACAGAAAATTTATATTTCTCATGGAGAAATTCCACTCTGAAATAATAATTGCCCTCTGTAAGTTTTTCCACCGGAAGGGAAAGAACGTGACTGGACTGAAAATCCTTTACGGCGATATTCTTTGAAGCATAAACTTTACCGCTTTCAGAAACAAGGGAAATTTTTGCCGGTATCCCCTGTGCTTTCATCTGTTTAACAAAATCGTTTTCCGTATAAAAAACGGACATTTTGATATGGGCATTTTTTTCTCCCGGGAAAAACGCATACTCAAACTCCACAGGACGCTTCACCTGATAAAGAAAATCATACTGGAAAACTTTTTTTCCTTTATATTGCGCCTCGGTCTGGAAAATATGCAGACCGGGCTTTTTACTTATTTTCCAATTTCTGCCATTGAAATCAAATGGAAAGAGAGCTGCTTCCTCCGATTCAGAAGTAATTGCCGCTTTACCCGTTATTCCCTCCGCACCGGAGAAGGAGGAGGAAAAAAGTCCGCTTTCATCCGCTTTGGTTTCCCCCAGAATAAAAGGAAGAGTCATGCTGCCCCATACAAAATCCGCCATAGCAGGAATATAGGAAAAACCGAGAATGGAGGAAGAAAACATATTATACTCATTTTTCCCGCTGCTGTAAATACTTGCCGCTGCATTCATCTTCCATTTTGCATTTTTTTCCGGATTTTCCAGATCCGCAAGGGGAATACATAATTCCGCACTCCAGAAATCTTTTCCGGTAAAGGCAGCACATTGAGCCTTGCTGTTCCATTTGGCAGGAACAGGATCAGACAGCCGGGAATCATACAGCACCCCATTGGAATTGACAACGAACTGATACTGTTTATTCTTTACAGGATCAAACAGATGCAATTCAAAACAATCATCTTCATAGACAGCCCCGTCTTTAATGATACATTTTCTTTTTTGCGGTTTCCTGGGAACAGTGAAGGCTGCATAAAGATTTTTTTCATCATATTTCAATGCGCAGGAAGCATGGATACTGTTCACGATCTCCAGAGGATTTTTACTTTTGTTCAGAGGGAAGATGACCGCATCTTTCCACTCATCCTTACCGATCTTTCCATCCAGCGCAACGGGAATATTTGCTTTTGAAAGTACAAAGAAAGGATTTCTTACTTCTTTGGCAAAACTGGAAGAAAAGTATTTTGCATAATCTTTTCTCACCTCATCGGCGGTGAGGCTGCGGTTGTAAAAAGCGATCTCATCGTAAGCGGTCAAATAACCGGCAACAGGCTTTTTCCCCGTGATCTGTCCGTTAAAGGAAATATGTTTGCCTTCCACAATGGAAAGATCCACATTTTCAGGAAGGTACAGAACAGAAGGACTTTTTTTCAGCCAATGTTCACTTTTTTTGATCCGGCGTAAAGCACCATCAAAATAAAAGGAGATTTTTTCCTTATCCCAGCAGATATCCACTTTATGCCATACGCCCTTTTTCAGTGTTCCGGCGGGTACATCATGGTACGCAACAAGAGTTTTGGCAGGTACATCATTTTTCCGGGGGATAAAGAAAGTCAGGATCAGTTTGTTTTTATAGGCAGGAGATTGTTGAAGGGCAAGAAAGCCCCCTTTCAAAGGAAGTGCCATATAACAATGAGTGTATTTTTCCGGTATATCCTCCTGCGGGGCAAACCAGAAAGAAACTGTCCCGCTGTTCCCCTGCAGATTGCCTTTACATTCGTAAGTAAGAGATTCCTTATCGGAAAGAGCCACAGAGTTGCCTTTCCCTTTGATACCGGGAAAGGCCCGCAGTTCCAGACCGGGATCATTCCATTTGAGACACTTGGGGAATGCTCCTTTTTCAGCATTGACACTCATACGGTCGAAAGAGTTGTAAAAAGTCATACTTTCTTTTGCTGAAAGGTATTGGAAAAAGAAGATACCGAAAGAAAAAAGAAACATCATTAACATTTTGATTTTCATTTACAAGTCTCCTGCATGAATAATTGTTTGTTGCATTTATTATAGCAGAAAACCGGTATTATTAAATGTCAAATCATTGAAATTAGATGTCAAATCGTAACAATTCCCCGCTCACCGGAAACATCATTTCCAGTTCTGCGGAATGCCGCGGGAGTATTATTGTAAAATTTACGGAAAGCCTTGGAAAACTGGTAACGGTCGGCATAGCCGGTATATTCCGCTACTTCATCAATATTCAATTCCGTATTCAGAAGAAGTCTTTTTGCATTTTCCATACGCACGGAGATCATATACTGTCTGGGCGTCGTTCCGGTTTCTTTCCTGAAAAGGGTATAAAACTCATTCAGCGTCAATCCGGTTTTCCGGCAGATCTCTTTGTTGCTGATCTTTTTCCAGGGAAGTTCTGAAAAGCGTTTGAGAGCATATTCGATGCGTTTATCCGTACAGGAATCTGCCGGATCAAGAAAAGCGGTTCCGGGCAGACGCAGTAAATAGGTATTGATGATGGTCTGCAATATCTGGTAATGGATCATGCTGTACTTTTTATCTGTCAAGTGATCGATATACTGCATGACCACATCGGAAGAAAATGTATAGATCTGCTGTTTCACATGATCGTAGGGGAAAGGAACGGTAAAATGGATATATAAATGGTGAAAAGGTTTTCTGGAACGGCAGGGATATCCGGTATGGGGCGGAACAAGGACAACTTTATCTGCTGTAAGCAACATCTCTTTTCCATCCACTTCAATATATGCTCCCTCCTCCCTGTTCCAGTAAAGCCGCCAGTAATTATGGGGCATTGCCGTCCATGTCCAGTTTTCTATCCAGCGGTAACTGCTGTAAAGAATGGTGATATTGAATGGCTGTGTAGGCAGTAATATAACTTGTTCATCCGTTTTTTTTGACATATTCCCAAGAGTTTTGTTATTATGGTTTTCCAGGTTGTTTCTTAAAAATATACAACGCAATATCATAAAATCAAATCAAAAACTTTCTTCACCCCCCTTCAGGAAGATTATTTTTATTGCCGGAATAACAAAATTCCCCCAAGATTCCTCTTCAGGATCGCTTTTTCATTCTTTTTGACATATTATTTCAATGATTTGACATTTAATAAAAATTCTCTGATGCTATATTTCAGAGTGATCATAAAATTCTTCCATACAGAAAAATAACAGATAAAGGAAAAAATGGACGATAAAAAGATAGAGGCTTTTTCCCGGATCCCCCAGCCTGACCGGGAAACATTCGGCTTTATTGACGATATAAAAAAGCCGGTGCAGCACTATTATCAGCAAGGCAACGGCTGTGATCCCGGCAAAAATACTTCCTGTATGGAAAATGGAGTGGAGATCAGAATCGACTTTCCGGAAGAAAGCATACCTGAAACAGCATTTCATTCCCTGCGTAATGTTCTGAAAAGTAAAAATATTGTTGAAAAAACAGATTCCTACCCCCTGCATTTTTATAAAGACCCCACACTGGGGAAAGAGGAATATAAACTTATTTCCACTCCGGAAGGAGTTGCTCTTTCCGCAGCAGACAGTGACGGCTTGCGCCGGGGGATCTATTTTCTGGAAGACAGGATATGTGAAGCGGAAGGCAAAGCCGTAATGCCGGGCGTCTGGCAGAGAAAACCTTTTGTAAAACACCGGATCTCCCGCTGTTTTTTCGGTCCAACCAACCGCCCGCCCTTTTTTATTGATGAACTGACCAATGATGTGGACTATTATCCGGAAGCATATCTTGATAAACTTGCCCATGAAGGGGTGAATGGTCTGTGGTTGACCATGTATTTCCGGGATCTTCCCTCTTCCCTTTTTCCCGGCAGAGGGAAAGATGCGGAAAAAAGGTTTGCGAAATTGCGGAAAACAGTGGAACGCTGCGGTCGTTACGGTATCCGGATCTATATATTTTTAAGTGAACCGAAATTATGGGGGCCCGCCCATTTCAGTATCCCCCTGGAAGATTCGGAAAAATATCCGGAAATGGTCGGTACACATCTTTGCGGTCCCTATTACTCTTTCTGTACCTCTTCAGAAACCGGAAACCGTTATCTGGCTGAATGTATGGAAAGAATATTTGCAGCAGTTCCGGCTCTTGGCGGCGTGATCAATATCATGCTTGGGGAAGATAACGGTTCCTGCGTTTCCCATCACATTCTGGATGGACGCCTTGAAGGGATCACCTGTCCCGTCTGCGGCAGAAAAGATGATGCAGAAAGTCTTGCGGAAATGGCGGAAATGTTTGCTTCCATCATCCATAAATACAATCCGGAAGCAGAATATATCGGCTGGTTTTATACGCCGGGCCAATATGATAACTCCCCCTATATGCACCGTTTGCTGAAAATATCGGAAAAATGGCCCTCCAATTGTACTTTGATGTTCAATTTTGAATCAGGCGGGACTTCCGAACAGTTGGGCAAAAAGCGTGTTGTCCATGATTATTCCCTTGCCTATGTCGGCCCTTCCCGGCTGTTTGCGGAAACAGCGGCAAAAGCCCCCCGTACGGGTGCAAAATTACAGGTGTGCTGTTCCCATGAAAATGCCTCCGTACCCTTTATCCCCGTCCCGGAAAATCTGTACGATAAATACCACTTCATGTTCAAAAACGATGTTTCTGCGGCAATGCAGTGCTGGTACTTCGGCAATTATCCCGGCATGATGAATAAGGCTGCCGGGGAATTATCTTTTGCTCCTTTCCCGGAAAACAGTAAGGAATTTCTTTCTTTTCTTGCCGCACCGTTCTGGCGGAAAGATGCTGAAAAAATCGCCGAAGCATGGCATTATTTTTCCATGGCATACAGAAAATTCCCCTCTAATCTGGCTTTTGAATGGTATGGCCCGCTTCACCAAAGTATCGTATGGCCGTTCTATCTTTTTCCGCAGGATACGCCCATTGCCCCCAGTTGGACAGTGAAAGGTTTTCCGGAGGTTTGCGGCGACAGAGTGGGCGAGTGTCTCTGTTTCCATCATACCATTGGAGAGGCACTGATTTTATGTCAGGAAATGCAGCGTCTCTGGGAAAAAGGCTTGCAGATCATGCGGCTTCTTTCCGGGAAATATCAGAATGATCCCCCCCGTCTTGCCGATATAAGTCTGGCAGAGGCAATAGGCTTGCAGATAAAAAGCACTTGTTCTTTTCTGAAATTCTATTCATTGCGGGAAGATATGCTTTTTTACAGAAAAAATCATCTTGCGGAAATGGAAGAAATCGTCAATAATGAGATCGGGAATACCCGGCATATGCTCACTCTTTGTGAAAAAGACAGCAGACTTGGTTATCATTCCGAAGCGGAAGGGTATCTCTTTTTCCCGGAAAAATTGCGTTGCCGGATAGAATTGCTGGAAGATCTTCTGGAAAAAGATTTCCCCGCTTTTGATTTGAATGAAGCATGGATAGATGAATACACCGGCAAAGTTCTTACAGGAAAAACAGCCCTGTGTCCTCACCTGAAAAACGGGGAAGAAGCAGTTTATAAAATCGATGCCGGAAAAAGCTGGGGCATCTGCCACGATGAGGAATATCTCTATGTGACATTGTACGGGATGAGCAATCTTGTTTGCAGTTTTACACTGGAAACACAACGTCTGTGGTCTCCTTACCAATGTCACTTTGATGCGGCAGGAATGGACAGGATCGTTTATCATGGTCCCACAGTCACACAGACAGAATATACAAGGGAAAAAGGAAATATAAAAATAAAGATCCCGATAAAAGAAATTGCCTCCTTTATCCGCAAAGGATTCCCCA
>JAGBXB010000005.1 GCA_017629515.1 Lentisphaeria bacterium
GTATTATACAGTAAGGAGTTACAAGCAGCGTGATGGTTTATCCGAAGATCGAAAAGAAAGATTTTTATTACATTATGACGATGGCGGATACCGATCGTAATAATTTTACCGGAACGATCGAAGCATTGCGCGGTTTTGCGGAATATTGCGAAGGTTCCCGTGAATGTGGCGTAATCGTCCCCCCCGGCTTTTATCAGGAAGGGGAAGTTCTGGAAACTGCGGCATTCAAGGAAAGTTATCAGATGGGACTTTCCATTCAGTAACGCATAAGGTATTGATGTTATAAAATATCATGATTCAAACATAATATACAACAATGTTTCAATTCAAGTTTTGCAAATCTCTAAAGTGCAAAAAAGGCGGCAGGAGAAATCCTGCCGCCAAGCGATTTGCTGTCACCATTCCGGGAAACCGTAAAATTTCCGCGGATCGTTCCCGTTTCCAGGAATGTTTTTCATGATTTGTGTGATTGACACCACATCGGGATCTGTTCCTGTTACGATCACACTTTATTGAGGCATATTTCCAATCAGACGTCTGAAGTTTGCCCCCATCACAAGACGCAGTTCTTCTTTTGTCAGATTTTCCATTAAAGCACCATAGACATACATCCCTACGCTGCAAACCGGCATATCTGAACCAAACAGAATTTTTTCCGGACCGCAAACATCAACTCCATACCGGAGCATGTTCCAACGGTAAAGACCAGCACCGGAAATGTCCATATAAAGATTATCATGTTCAGAAACCCATTGGAAACGTATTTTTGCACTGTTATCGCCCCAGGGAGCTCCGGGATGTGCAAGGACAACATTCAAACCGGGGCAATTTTCAAGAACAGGATTGACCGTTTCCCGGAAACCTCCATCCAGACTTGCAGTCATACCAAGTTTTCCGGCTTCTTTCAAAATTTCGATCATGCCGGGAGAATTATATTCACCGGTTTTCATCAGATAAGGTACAAGTTCACCAATCAGACGGATGCCGTCTTCATGGTAGTATTTTGTCAAATCCGCGATAGATTCTTCAGGAAAATCGCCATGGACCTGGATTCCGGGAATATATGAAGGACATAAATCTCTGATACGCAGAGCTTCTTCATTTAACTTCCGGATCTCTGCATAATCGGTAACTTCGTGCAGATAAACTGTACTTCCGGCAAAATAATCGACTTTTGCCTTTTTCATTTCGCGGATAAACTCGTCCAAAGTGTTTGGATGTCCATAAGGTCCAGTGTTGCCGCACTGCGGATCAATGAACGGATGAGCGTGAGCATCAATGATTTCAAAATCGTCGGGAGAATACATAAGTGCTTTCCTTTTTTTTCACCGGTTGACAGAACCTGTGGAAATGTTTGAATTACTTGTTAAAATATTGTGTCTTTTGATATGTTTACACCTCCTGGTTTGATTTGATGCTTTTGGTGAAGAAGCATTCAATATAAACCAGGAGATTTTTTTTATCTGCTTTCAGCTGAAGAATTTAGCTGCTTACCGGAAGCGCCGGTAGTTTTTTACCCTGAAGAGCGCAGTCTTCAAATTAAGTTTTTATAGATATGCACCCCGTTTGATCAACTCATTTCTTACATCTTTCCCGTCGATTTCAGAAGGATATACCCCATTTTTAACGGCAAGAGCTGCCCCCATTCCGGCAGCTTGACCAATGGAACACATCGGTGGCATGACCCGGATACTGCTGTGTAAAGCGTGATCCACAGAAATAGCCCGGCAGCCCATTAAAAGATTGGGGCAATTTTCAGGGAGAAGTGCACCGTAACGGATCTCATAATATTCTGTCTTCGGTATCTTGACACACACACACCCGGCTCCATCAGGATTATGGATGTCGATGGGATAATTGCATCTTGCGATTCCGTCAGGATATTTTGCACAATTATGGAAATCTTCCACTGTCTGATAGACTTTCCCACGGATCCGGCGGCTTTCCCGCACTCCCACCGTAGAAGCGATGGAATGTAAAGAAGCATTTTCAAAACCCGGTACCCATTTGCGGAAAAAGCGGATAAATTCCCTGATCTGCCGTCTGCCTTCGATTTCCGCTTCGGAAAGATCCCGCGCATTTACCGCACTCTTTTTTACGATCCTTGTTGTATTGAAATGCAATGTATTTTCATTTATTGCGGTAAAATAAAGGACATTTTCCCTGGGACAATGGATCTCATCTGCCGCTTTTGCTTTTTCAAACAATTCATTGATCGTCTTTTTGTCAGGGATCCTGGTCATATCAATATGGCTCATTTTGAAACAACTGCTCATCGGCTGGCAATTCCCCTGCTGATTGCCCATTTCATAGTTGCAGCCGGCAAGATAAGCCAAATCTCCATCACCGGTGGAATCAATAAAGATTTTGCTTTCCACCGCGCACAAGCCGCTTTTTGTCTGGAATACGGCATAACGGATGGTATCCCCTTCTTTGATCACATCGGCAAGGACATGGTGAAAAAGGATCCTGCAATTACTTTCCAGAACCAGATCTTCCATGGCAAGCATGGCAAAATCCTTGGATAAAAGGGTACTGCCGTAAGTTGCATCAAAGGGAACTCTTTCCAATTCAGCAGGTGAATAATACTGCACCATTTTTTCGCACCAGGAAATAAAAACAGGCCGGTCAAGGGATTTTTTATCAAGGTGATTATACATAAAGGGATTTACTTCCCCATGAAATGCCATCCCGCCCAGAGAACCGAATCTTTCTGCAAGCAGAGTCTTACAGTTGTTTTGTGCTGCCATAACGGAAGCTCCCAAGCCGCCGGGTCCGCCGCCCACAACAAGGACATCAACGCTATCAACAACTGGAATGAGTTTTTCTTTTCCGTAAAGAACTTCTTTCATCTTTTTTTACTCCTTGAGTTTGAAAGTATTTATGCCTGCTTTGACAGAAAATAGCTTTTCATGTACGACAAGAAAAAAATCTTTGTCGGATGAAATATTTATTTCATTGTTTTCATATAAAAGATCAGCTGTAATATCACCGAACTGATACGAATTCACTCCAAGTTTTCCTTTGATATTTTCCGGAAGATCCCAGAAAAGGGTGTTATTAAAGGCATCGGCTTTTCTTATGCCGATAACATTTTCCAGCAACATGGAAATAGGAGCAAGTGCTGACCAGCCGCAGAAATCTTTGCGGACAACTCTCCTTGATGGATGGCAGGATCGCGCAGGCTCGTAACTGTTGGGGGCGTAACACTCCCAGATGGTATGGGGTGTATAGGTTTGAAAAGTTATGCTCATGTGTTCCAGTATTTTTACTGACAACTCTTTTGCAAGATCTTTCATTCCATACTTTTCCAATGCTTTAACGGTCATATAAGCAGTAGGTACCCACATTGCCCCCCGCCAGTAAAGCCCATGTTCCCCATTAAAGTCTGCGTCATCTCTGGCAAGGGTCACGCAGGGGACTTTTCCGCCAAGTTTTGCTGGATCTGTGAGATATTCTGCCATTTTTTCCGCTCTGTCCTGCGGAGCCGCTTCCGCAAGAAGCACCCAAAATGAGGCGGGGGTCATTACTTTCACCTTTTCACCGGTTTGGGCAACAATATCATAATAAAAACCATCTTCTTCATCCCAGTATAAAGTATTGATCTTTTCTTTGAGGATCTCATACTTTTCCTGCCAGACTTCTTCCAACTCCTTTTCCTGAAGGATTTTGGCAAGTTTGGCAATATACAGTGCACTTAATGCTTGCTGGGCAATGGCATCCACCCAGAGAATGTGCCGGTTGTCAGGGCGGTCAACTTCTGTCGGAGCATACTTTCTGCCCCGGGGGGTATTATCCATACCGGAGCGTCCGCCTTCCCAGAAATACCCGTTTTCATGTTTTTTCCAGCAGGTTACAGCCCGGATCATTGGGGGATGCGTTCCGTATTCAGTCAAATTTTCAAGATAATCAAAATGTTTCTGAAGATACTGTTTTTCCAACAGAAGCGTTTTCAAATGTTCTTTATCCCCGCTCATCAGGAGATTTTCATATTCCGTCCAGGCAAAAAGCGGAGGATTATCGGCTATATGGATCGAGAACTGTATCCCTTCCGGAAGTTCCGGATGGGGCAGACGGGGAAGAATTGCCCCGTCATGCAATACTTTATAAAAGTTCTGCAAAGATTCCACTCCCGGAAAACGATCCTGGGCATATTTGCAGAAAAGTACCATAAAGCAGGTATCCCAAATCCATATATCATAGGGGGATGCCGCTTCGTCCATATAGGGAGTAGCAGGCAGTCCCGGTACATCTTTAATATGATCATGGGCAAGGGCCCAGGCTTTTTCATAAAGAGGGATAAAATCTTTATGGGCATCACAAACAGGCCGGGGAATACTTTTCTGCCAGTCTTTTGCGGAAGTGAATTTTTTTTCCCTTTTCATTATTTACTCCATAAATTCCAGAGTACATTTTGTTCCGGAAGATTCTGCAAGAGATTTACTTGCCTGCTGCATGGAAGAAAATTCTTCCTGTGTCAGGCGTGTTCCGTCGCCGTGAACCGGAGCATACAATGCTACTTTCCCATTTGCAAGGGCAATAAAGTCTGTTACATCCCCGTACAAAAGAATATCCGGAACGGCAAGGGCAAGTGTCGCAGCAGAAACCGTATAAACGGAGGACACAAGATCAAGGGAAATGACACTTTCTTCCAGAATACATTTATCCGCTTTTCCGGAGAGTACAGATGCACACAAGGATGCGATTCCGGCATCTCTTACGCCTCCGTAGATAAAGGATTTGCAGGCAAGAAATTCTTTTGCCCAGTCCGCAATAAGGTTGTACTGCTGTGCCCAGACTCCCAGAAGGGAAAAACCCAGCCATGCACAGAAACGGGTGAGATTGTGATAATCCGGTTGCGCAGAAAGGGAGAAGGAGTTGTCGTAAGTTTCTCCGCTTCCGTAGGGATCAAAAATGATGATGGAATCATTATTCTGTATCGCTTCTTTGAAAATACGGCTGGAAGCGACAACTTGTTTATCCTTGTCAGAAGCAAGAATGTGGCAAACATCCGTTGCTCCTTTCCTGAAAAGAACAGGAGTCATCACATCCCCACTGTCCAGAACGAACCGTGCCCAGGATTCTTTTTCCGGAAGTGCGGCAAAAGAATGGAGGACAAGTTTTTTATTCCCGACAAGGACTTTTTCAATGGCTTTTCTTACGGAAGCCGGATCGGTATTTTCTTTTCTCTTTTCTGCAAGAAGGGCAGCTTTGCCGCTTGTCCATTGACGCAGACTTTTCAGTTTTTCCGGCTTTTTCCCTGCTTCATATACCATGAGACCTTCTTCGGGAAGAGGAATATAATCCGGTACTTTCCTTGCATTTCCATGACCGATACCTTTCAAATGCAGATCAAAAAATCCTATTGCACTTTCCAGATTTTCCGGCCAGTAGCCATGACCTCCGGCAAAGACCTGATTTGCCAGATGATCATCAACTCCATACGCCTGAAATACTTTTCTTGCTTCGTTGAAAGTATTGAGCATCTCCCGGGGTGAGAAACATTCTCCATCCTCATTGGCAGAACAGATCTTGATGGCACGGGGGGCAACAAGGGCGATAAGACCGGCTTCTTCAGTGAAATTCAATCCTCCGGGCATAAGTTCGCAGAAACAGTTTGAACTGCGGATATAGGAATCGTAACTGCCCACACTGCAAACCGGGACAGCCGCCTTGACTCTCTCATCCATTGCCGCAATATACATTGTCTGATTTCCGCCGCCGGAAGCCCCGGTCACTCCGATCTTTTCCCCGTCAACATAAGGAAGGGACTGTAAAAGATCTATGGCACGCATATTGTCGGCAAGTTGTATTCCCATCAATGTTTCCCCCACATTCAGGAGGGAGGCACCACGAAACATTCCGTGATACTCAAATTTGCCGTGAGTGCTTGCCCGTTCACCGGAACCGAAAGCATCTACCGTAAGACATACATATCCTTCTTTCGCCAGAACATGACCTCTTGCCTGTACTCTTGCGGCAATTTTTCCCTGCTGCCAATGGCCATGCACATTGAGAACGGCTGGGAAAGGGCCTTCTCCATCAGGTACATACAAACTTGCTGTCACATAGCGGTCTTCTCCCGCCCGGAAAGAGATTTTTTTGATCGTATAGCCATCGAGTTTGATGCTGCCTGTTTCTTCATAATCCAGAGGGAGAGTGTGATCCACTTTCAATTTCATTGCGGAAACGATATTGTTATAAAGCTCTTTCCGCATTTTTTCCCACTCTGCCTTATCTTCCGGCAACTGGAAGATCCCGGCTCTTTTCGCCGCATCCAGCTGTAAGGGGTTGATCACATAATTGGAATAGTTTTTATTCCATACTTTAGGCAGGGAAAAATCTGTTCTGTTGATGCCGCTCATATAATGATCCTTTTTGTGTTATTGTTAATGATATATTGCCGACGGTCATTTTTTACACGATAATATACTCCGTTTTTTTTATTATTCCACTCTTTGAGGGAATACCGGGTAATTGGGGGATGCCATTGATGAATTTACCGGAGAAACTGTATCGTTGCGTTTGACCGCCTGAAATTTCAGCGGTTGAGTTTTTTCCATACCGGTTCAAGATCAATGATTTTCCCTTCTCTTGCTGCCTGATCAAATCCGAGGGCAAATACAGCACTTTCCAAACCTTCGTTGCCGCTGCATTTCGGCGGAACCCCTTCCGTCATGGTCGCCCACAATTCTTTCATGATCTGCCCGTCTCCGCCGCCATGACCGTCAGCATTATATTCTGTGGAATATACATTACAGTCATTTATGTATTTATATTTGATGGTGCGGCTGTACAGTTCCAGAATGATGGTACCTTCAGAACAGTTGAATCTCATACGGCGTTCCGGCAGTGTATTGCACATATTTGCACAGAAAGAAACCTGAATGCCGTTACGGAAGATGGCAATTCCCATGGTGGTATCCATCAGGTCGTTATCATCATTGAATGCGGTTTCGATCTGATCATGTCCGCCCCAATGATTGAAGGTTTCTGTACCGAATTTTTCTTCCATGAAACGATTTTCTGATTTGAATACATTTTTTGCACCGAAGAAACTTACTTTGGAAGGCAGAGAACCGCAGTACCAGTTGATCAGATCAAGGTCGTGGCAACATTTTTCCAGCACGTGGGGACCGGCCCATTCGGTTTTACGCCGCCAGTTCCGCATGATATAACCGCCATGACCGGGAGCAATATTTTCATTGGCTTCAATACTCATTAGTTTCCCGAATTTGCCGGATGTCAAAAATTCTTTGACCTGCTGATATATGGGCGCATAACGCAAAACAAATCCGGTTGCAAAGTGCAGATGGGGCAATTTCTGATGGGCTTCAAAAATTTCCTGACAATCGTTAATGGTTGTGGCAAGGGGTTTTTCCGTAAATACATGTTTGCCCGCATTGAATGAAGCAAGAATGTGTTCTTTATGGTAGGCGTTGGGAGAAAAAACCATCACCCATTCCACACCGGGGGTGTTGATGGCTTCCATGTAACTGGAACATCTGTGGAATTTTTCTTTATCCACTTTCCATACACGTTCCGCTTCGTCCACAATGCTGTCAATGGGATCATAAGCGGCAAGAATTTCGATTCCCCGATTGGAATCCCGCAGAAGATTATGGACAACACCTCTGGATCTGGCTCCACAGGCAATTACGGCAACACCGATTTTTTTAACTTCGGCCATAATATAAAACTCCTTGACTTACTTTATTTTTAACGCCATTTCTGACGATTGATCATTTCCAGATACAATGTACCGGACCAGCCGAAATCATGGAACGGCATCATCAATGGATGAAATTCTCCTTCCGGCATTTTGTCTTTCCATTCCAATTCTCCGGGGCTGTTCTCTTTCCGGTCATCATTAATAAACCATTTTTCAAACAGTTTTTCATGAATGAACCTCCATGTCCTGTTTATAATATTGAATCAGAACGAAAGAGAAAAATCCGTTTTATACCGGTCACATGTATAATATAATCGCAATTTTTTTACATAAAAGAACTTGTTTTCAAAAAAAGTTATGCTATCTTATCAATGTGTTGCAGAATTTTATCATGACCGGAAAAGGCGCATTGTATGAAATATGTATTTCAGTATGAGGGTAAAAAAGCGTTCATCGAAAGTTATGGAAAGAAAGAAATCATAACCCCCGGTGTCCATGCCTGGTTTAATGCACCGCTGGATGCTATGCTGCCTTTGTATATCCGTTCGGTCCGTGCTGATAAATGGTATTACAACTCTTTGACCAAACGGGAAAACTCCAATGAATTTTCCATCGAATTTCCCAGAGTCGGAACATATTCATTTACCCAGGGCGACCGGAGTTATACCATCAAGCCGGGAGAAATTCTTTTTATCAGAAAACAAATGAATAATAAGCTCTGCTGTGAAAGTAATTACGCAGAAAAATATGCAGTTCTGCTCAGTGGAACCCTTCTGGATTCCATTCTGAAAACTCTCCGTCTGGATCAAATCGATGTGATTCCATTGCTGAATCCCTCTTCTGTTCTGAATATTTTTGAAACCATATTCCAATTGAGTCAGAATAAAGAACAGGAAAATTTCCGTGCAGTAAATGCAGAATGTTATAAACTGCTGCTGGAATTATCTGCACAAACGGGGATATTGACTCAACCGCCGGATCTGCGGGAAGCATTGGAATATATCAATCAGAATTTGACCCGTAATCTGAAACTGTCAGAACTCTGTCGTCATACAGGATACAGCAGCGCAACTCTGACCCGGAAATTTCAACGCAGTTTCAATAAATCCCCCATTGAATTTTTTCTGGAACGGAGATTGGAAAAGGCAAGAGATCTTCTCACACAGCACATGTATTCCGTTAAAGAAGTGGCAACCTTGCTCAATTACAGTTCCACACAGTATTTTTCATCTCAATTTGCCCGTTATTTCGGTATGCCGCCCAGTGATTTTTTAAAGAAAAAGGTCTGACCTTTTTTTCTATTCCATAAAATGCTTTTGTGATAAAATATCATAACTATTTGAGAAAATCACATAATCAATCCTTCCCGTTGTGTCTTGAAGAACAAATCCACTTCATATATATTAAAAATACAAGTGCAAATATCAGCTTTTTGAAGGAAAATCCACAGGCGGAAACGGTATTTGCTCATAGTATGAGTTCTGTGTGGGAAAATCACAGAAAGTGTATCAGAAGAAAGTTTATGAAAGTATAAATAAAAAACAAAAAGGGGTTGAAAATGAAATTCAGAAAAGCGTACTTTAAGCACAATCTTGAAAAAGGCAAAACCGTAAGAAAAACTTTTACTCTCATCGAATTACTTGTTGTTATTGCTATCATCGCCATTCTTGCAGGGCTGCTTCTTCCGGCACTTTCTGCTGCACGGGAACGGGCAAAAGCCATTACCTGCATGAATAATCAGAAGCAGACGGTAATGGGAGCCATTCTTTACGGAGATGACTACAAAGGAATGGTTTATCTTGGCAGTAACGGAGTAAATTACTGGAGTGAAATGGCGAAATGGGGTTATTACAAGAAAGTTAAAGTAGGGATACTTTCTCATGTTCCTTATCAATATTGTCCTACCATTCAGTCCGTAACAGGTGCCCCCATTGCCCGTACCAACACCCTTATCTATGCTACGGTAGCCAATTTTAGAGGAACATTGCGGGAAGGGGTAATCGGATATTATATCCCTATTTCGGCAACACAGAATTGTCAGGGATTACGGACAGCTACCATTAAAACGCCCACACGTTTTCCCCTTTTTGCTGAATGTATGACCCGTTATAACACTACGGAAAAAAAGCCATGGCCCACTGTTTACGGGTATCTTACAAGCTCTAATACGCAGCATATTACCATGATCCATGGTCAAAGTACCAATATGGTGTTTATGGATGGTCATGTCAGCCCGATCAACAGAGCAGGCTTTTGGGATGCCACCTATCTCTTGAATGCGGATAATAGCAAGATTTATTACAACACAAGAAATATGGAAGAGATAAGCATTCAGAAATAATGCAATAAGTAAAATAATGTAAAAAGGAGAAATAATGAAGGAAAAGATTTTACTTTTTTCACTGGTTGGTATTGTATTCATAGGGCAACTTTCTGCCGGGGAACTTGCCAAAGCAAAAGAAGGGGGAGTCAAATCCCTTAATACTTATGCAGCAAAAATGCTGAAAGAAAAAAAGTATGATGATGCGATCAATGCCTATACTTTCATTCTGGAAATGGAAAAAAGCATAAGCGCCATTCAGAATACTCTTTTTGCCTCGGCAAAAGCCAAAGCTGCCAATGAGGATTTTGGCGGAGCAGTCAATGATCTTATCAAAGCAGGCAAAACAGTAAGCGGTAATGCCAAAGCAGATGCTGCCTTCCAGTTGAAAGCTCTCCTTTTCCTTACAAGTATCTATGCAGAAAAAATTAACGATTATCCCAAAGCATTTGCTGTAGTGGATGAAGCACTCAATAAGGGAATCTTTTCCGGAAATCCGGCACATAAAAAAGCATTGCTCAACCGGAAAAACAGTTTGCAGAGAAGTGAGGTGAATAGTCTCCTGAAACTGAAAAAATATGATGAAGCCAGACGCCTTGCTTCTGCAAATTACGAAAAAGCAAAATCTTTATCAACTCTGACCGCATTTCTTGATACGGAAACCGCCTTCTGTAAATATCTTCTGGGAACAAAGAAATTTGCGGAAGCGGAAGCACTTGCACGGAAAATAGCCGCAATAAAAGGAGCAAAAAAATCTTTTTACTGGCATAATCAGGCTTTGATCCTGCAAATCAAAATAAAGAAAAAAGATTTTGCCGGGGCAGAAAAGGAACTTGCCGTACTTAAAAAGACTCCCGGTGGGATTCCGTTTTATCTTGTTATGGAGGAAGTGCAGCTTCTTCTTGCCATGCAGAAAAGTGATGCAGCAATTTCTCTTCTTCTGAAAAGTGCGGAAAATCCTTCTTTCAAAGCAAAAGAACGGGGCAATTTCTATAATTCAGCTGCATTGAATGTACTGAAACAGAATATGGATGTAAAGAGAGCGGAAGAATATTATGAAAAAGCCAAAGCCCTTTCCGGTGCTAAATTCCGTAATCTTCAGCTTGAAAAACTTTTGAAATCTTACAGAAATAAATAAGAAAAAGGACATAGGAAATGAAAAAATTTTTACTTTTTATTCTGTTTGCGGCTTTCTCTTTGAGTATTTCTGCCTCCGGAGCTGTTGTCATTGATGGTACAGCAACAGTGAAAATGGAGATCAAAAGTGCCATTGAGGCAGAAAAAACAGCCGAAAAAGAATTGAAACATTATATCGGAAAGATTTTTGCCGATCACAAGGGCAAAAGCAGTGCCAGAGCTGTGTTTATTCTGCGTTTTGATCCGAAACTCGGGGATCAGGAATTTAAGATAAAATGCGAAAAAAATAAAGTCATCATTTCCGGCGGCCGTCCCCAGGGACTCCTTTACGGTACATACTGGTTCATCGACCGGAAAATGGGTGTACACCTTTATGATGCCTATTCTGAATATTGCCCCTCCAAAGCAAAGATCGAAGTAAAAGAATTTGAAAAATACGGCAAACCCGCCTTTGACAGCAGAATGTATCTTTTTACCAATGACAAGCAATCCGGCATCAAAGAAGATGAAGCAGGTATCCGGTGGGGTACATTCAATCTTTTAAGCGGTAACCGCCCGGTGGCAGAAAAAAATCTGAATACCAAATACGGGGAACGCGCCGAATGGAGTCTGCCTCTGGGGGCACATGGTATGCTGGGACTGATCCCTGCAAAGATGTATAAAAATAAGCCGCACTTTTTTGCTTTCCAGGAAGGCAGACGCATTGATCCTGTCAAGCGTGACGTAACCGTTGACTTCTGCCTTACCAATGAAGAGCTGATCGCAGAAACCGTAAAAAGATGCCGTCACTTCCTGAAAATGACTCCCAATGCCAAATATATTTCCCTTTCCGAAGGGGATGGGAACAGAGGAATGTGCGGATGTGCGCCCTGTCAGGCACTTATAAAGAAACATGGCAATGTGGAATCTGCCCGCTGGGTCTATTTTGCAAACAGAGTCGGGGAACAGCTGAAAAAGGATTATCCCAATGTGAAATTGGTGATCTTTGCCTATATTGCCAGTCAGAAGCCTCCTGTAAACATCAAAGCCAATGACAATGTGGCTGTGCAGATCGTTACTCTGGGGATCCGCCGGGGCAGACCCTATACCGATCCCAAAAACAAAATGGCAAACAAATTTATGGAAAATATTTTCGACGCCTGGCAGAAAGTATGTAAAAATATCCTTATCTGGGACTATGTGTGGGGCGGACACCGCCTGATGACTTTCCCGGATCAGCTTTTGAATCTGCACAATATCAAAATCTTTGCCAAACGCAATGTGATCGGCTTCTTCCCCCAGGAAAATCATGCTGTCGGCAGACTTACTTATAATCAGGGCTGTCCCTTCCGTTCCTGGCTTCTTGCCAGAGCCATGTGGGATCCGGAAGAGTGCGGAGACGGGGAAGAACTGGAAACAACATTCTGTAATGA
>JAGBXB010000043.1 GCA_017629515.1 Lentisphaeria bacterium
AGATCATATCTTTTTCCGTCAATGATCCTTGTAAACATCTTCTCCTTTTTAAGAAGACTTTTCATAGCATCGGTCAACTGGATCTCCCCGCCTTTCCCCGGAGGGGTATTTTCCAGCTCTTCAAAGATCCCGGGAGTAAAAAGATACCGGGAGGCAATGGCAAGATCGCTCGGCGCCTCTTCCGGAGAGGGTTTTTCCACAAGAGACAATACTTCCAGAACTTTATCCGTATTGCCGGAAATTTGACTTTTTCCGGCTTCAATGATCCCGTATTTACTGATCTTTTCCCGCGGCACATGTTCAGAAGCCACCACGCTGGAGAAAGTTTTTTCATAAACTTCTTTCAACTGACCTGCAACACTTTTTTGCCCGGTGGATCTTAAAACCGTATCCCCCAGCAATACGATGAAAGGCTCATTATTGACAAAATCTTTTGCCTGTAAAACCGCATCTCCCAGTCCTTTCAACTCTTTCTGGGGAATATAAGTGATCTCCGCCATGGTGGAGAGAGCCTGTATCTGGGCAAGCAGCTCCTTTTTTCCGGTTTTCTCCAAACGCTCCTCCATTGCCGGAAAACTTTGAAAATGAGCCTGTATGGCTTCTTTCCCCTCACTTATAATGATTCCGATCCGTGTCAATCCTGCGGCAACAGCCTCCTCCACAACATACTGGATGACCGGTTTATCCACAAGGGGGATCATCTCTTTGGGGACGGCTTTGGAAGCAGGCAGAAATCTTGTACCGAATCCGGCGGCAGGGATAACAGCAGTACGCAATGGAATATTTTTTTTCATCTTTTTTTATTCCTCTCCGCCGCTGCGTACAATAAGGGGTTTAAGGGTCTCAATATCGTTCTCTTTGAGGAGAGAAGCTAATTGCTTATACATTTTTTCATCTTTGTAACTGCCGATGATGGCTCCTCCGGAACCGGTAAGTTTGGCAGAAGCTCCCACAGAACGGGCCAATTCCACCATCCGGCGGTTTTTGGTACTTACCGAAGAAGCACAAACTTCACAGCGCAGATCGAAATTCCGGTTGATGAGGTGTGCGATTTTTTCCCTGTCATCCTCTTTTACCGCCTTACGCATTTCCTCGGTGAGAAACGCCCACTCTTTCATGGCATCCAGCACCTCTTTTTTCCCGGCATTATACTCTTCCCGCAACCGGCTGTGCAATACTTCCGAACCTTCTGCCAGGTCGGTACGGTAGGCAATAAACAGATTCAAATGGTCAGGAAGATCGAATCTTTCATATTTCCCCACTCCATGTTCTTCCATATATTCCTTTTGGAAATCCATGAAAACGGGTTCATTGTAAGCCTGCGCCACTCTGTCCTGCAATCCTGCGGGGATATCCAGTTCCTCCCGTTCTGCCGCAAGGACAAGGGAGGCAAGACGCGCCGGGGAAATAGATAATCCGTAAAAGGCAAACATTGCCCGCATTGCCGCTGTGATAAGGGCGGAAGAACCGGCAAGGCCCAGCCGGTTGGGTATATCACTCATGTACCGCATGGTGAAATTTTTCTCCGGCAAACTGATATGATTGGCAAGGCAGTAATCGTGGAATTTTTTTACTGCTGCTTTCATAAGGCGGATCCCGCCATAATAACCATATTGCTTTACATCGGAGGAAAGGGCCTGCAAACTGGAAAAAACGGTATTGTCCCGCATGGTGGGCATGAGGACAAGTTCCGGTGTTTCATAAAGCATGATCTCTGCATGGAAATTGCGGAATACAAAGGCAATGGTCTTTCCATGATACCCGTCGGAGGGATTTCCGATAAGTGCGGCACGGGGATAGGCGATTTTTCTTATGATCATTCCTGTCATTCCTTTTTTCAGTTGTTTTTATACCGGAAAAGATAACAAACTCTTGCAACGGTCCCGCCCAGCAGGAGCAGGGTAAGTAGAAATGCTGTTACAATATATTTCTGCCAGAGATCCGGATACATGGCAAAAGAGCCGTCTGTAAGCTGCATGGCGGAGGCAATGGGATTGAGGGAAAGAAGAAAAGAGGCGAAAGGACGGGAAAATTTATCCTGCAACGGAATGGGAAGAAGCGTTACTATGCAGATCACAATGGTAAAAGCATACGCCATCACCGTTGCCGAGGTTGTGTTTTTGGCAATGGAGGAAGCAAAAAGTCCGGCACTTAAAAAATTAATGGTGGAAAGAAGCAGAAGCAGTATCCACAGGAAAAGAGCGCGGTAGGTATCAAAAAATTTTGACCACCATTGGGGATCACTGTCCATTTTTTCCCCGAGAGCGGAAAAAAAGGTCGGATCAAGAATGGAAAGTTCCGGAAAAATCGTCTGGGGTTCCAGATATGCCATGGCAAGGAGGATGAATACACTGCTGGCAATAAAAATAAAGGCGTAGGAGAATGTGGCTTTGAGTTTACCGGTAATCAAAGTAAGCGGCGTGATGCATGTCATACGCAATGCTGCAAATGTTCCCCTGTTGATCTCTTCGGTAATAAGGGCGCTGCTCAATCCCGGCGCAATAAGGGCAACGATCCCGATCTGGAATACAATGGCGACCGCCCGTACCGCAGAAGCCTGGATCTCATCACTCAACTGTAAAGAGGTGAGAGTAAGCAGAAGAAGGCTTATAATGAAAATAATACACACACTGCGTAAAACAAACTGGGGATTGCTGAATAATTTACTGCGCATTTCTGCAACAAAAACGGCATTGGCAAATCTCCCAATGGGTTTCTTTCTTTTGAGAGGGTCCATAAGGTAGAAAGGAAAGGTCAATTTTCTGCGGATGGCTTTTTTTGTCCCGGTGAAAACTTCCCCGTTTTTCTTTTTCTGGTGCAGTTCCGCTTTCCGGACGAAAAGGGAAAAGATGACAAAAGAAAGTGCCGCAAGGATAAAAGAAAAAACAATACAAGTCACAAAGGGATCGGGCAGAAAGGCGCTTTCCATATTCAAGGTAAGTTTATATGTATCCGGATACAGAAGGAAAAAGAGTGCGTCAAAAGCACTGAACGAACGGATCATCTGAAAAAGCCCCGTTCCTGCGGGCAGAAGTTTGGTCAGAAGCACCGACGGCAGCCAGGTAGCCCCGCAGAATACAAGGACAAGGATGTAATTGAGCAATACCGCTGTCGTTGTCCTTGTAACAAGGGAACTGCACGCAAGGGAAAGGACACCGTAGGAAAAAGCGGTAACAAAAAGCAGCAGCGTTATTTTTCCCATGAATGCGGCATCCACTCCTCCGGTCAGGGCGCATATTGCTGCAACAGGCAGGGAAAGAAGAACAAGGAGAAGAATAAGGAGTATGGAGGAAAAAAGTTTTCCTGCAAGGATCTCCCACGGGGAAAGAAGTGTGGAAAAAAGTGCCCCGTAAGTTTCTCTCTCCCTTTCAGAAGTAATGGCTCCTGCGGCGAAAGCCGGCGTCATAAGCAGAATAAGGGCAAGATCCACAGAGAAAAAGATGGAAAAGATCTGACGGGAACTTTCTGTAACGATACTCTGTACCCCTCCGGAGGGCCACAGCATAAGGAGCAGTCCCGCAAGGATCGCCAGAAAGAGCCCGCAGATGATCCTGGTCTTCCACGCTCTGGCAAGAAAAGTAAATTCTCTGCGGAATATGGGGTTGGTAAATAAATGAAATTCCTTCATGCCGTCTGTTCCTGTTTTTATTCTTCTTTATTTCCGCCGGAAAGGGTATTGCCTGTGATGTTGAGGAACACATTTTCCAGATCCACCTCATTTTCAGCAAAAAAGCGGACCCGTACACCGTTTTCGATCAGTAAATGCAGCAGGCTTCCGGCTAATTCCCGTCCGGAAGTAAAGGATATCTGGATCTCATTGACATCCGCAAGAACTGCACTTTCCACCCCTTCGATCTGGTGCAGCAGAGCCAGTGCCTCCTGCGGGTCGGAATCCACTACAAGCATGATGGAAAGATTTTCCTGTATTTTACTGCTGATCTCCTTTACCGTCCCCTGGGCAAGCAGATGCCCTTTGTTCAGGATGCCCACCACATCACAGATGGAGGCAAGTTCCGGCAGGATATGGCTGGAAAGAAGAATGGTTTTGCCCAGTTTTTTCAGTCCGGCAATGGCTCTTCTCATTTCGATACGGGCATTGGGGTCAAGTCCCCCGGCGGGTTCGTCAAGGATCAATACGGCGGGATCATGGATGAGGGTTTTTGCCAATCCCACTTTCTGCCGCATACCTCTGGAAAGGGAGGCGACCTGATAGTCGATCATTTCCGATGCTCCGGCAAGGGAGAGGACTTCCTCAATACGGTTTTTCCGGATCTTCGGCGGTATTTTAAATGCCGCACCGTAGAAATCCAGGAACTCCCATACGCTCATCTGGTCATATACCCCTGTGATATCCGGCATATACCCCACCATGCGTTTGATTTTTGCCGTATTGGAACTTTTTACTTCCAGATCGCCGATAAAGGCTCTGCCGGAATCCGGTTTCAATAATCCGCACAGGATCTTTATTGCAGTAGTCTTTCCTGCTCCATTGTGACCGACAAATCCGTAAATGGCTCCGGCAGGCACCTGCAAATCCAGATCATAGATCCCCCGTCCGTTACCGAATTTTTTTGTGAGAAGTTCTGTTCTGATCATTTTTATTCCGCTTTCTCAATACTGTATGATTTTTTTCCCGTCGGGCAATCTTCCCTTTACTGTAATGGCAAGATCATGTATTTTCCATGTGGCAGTTTTTGTTCCCGTAAGGTTGACAGTTCTGCCTGCTTCTGTAAATTCTGAACTTAAAACCAAAACAGCATCAATGGAATCTTTATCCAGAATATTTTTGATTTCCTCCCCCCGGAATATATAGGAAGAGCTTTCTTCCCCGCCGGCGGCAGTTATATGATCTTTTGTTCCGGCTTTTTTTAATTTCGGGCGTAAGGAAATATATTCTTTTCCGGAATATTCCACTTTTACACGGATTTCTTCTATTATAAAGTTCCGCAGGGAAGAGGGAAGAGAAACTTTTATTTCCGGACTTGCTTCCGGCATAAATTCACAATTTCTCCGCAAAACTGAGCCGTCAAACAACATCCGGGATGTGTGGGAAGCAGCACTCAATGCAATAAAGAATGAGGGAACAAGGATCTTTTCCCCGGAAAAAACAGTTCTCAAAGGATAAAGAAGGATCTTTTTCCCCTGCCGGGAGTCTTTGGCATCAATGGGGAATACCGCCGCAAGGAAAGGTGAGGCATAGCCTTTGGCTGAATATGTGCTTTCCCGCAAGGCATTGAGCATGGGATCGGACAAAAATGTTTCATCATCCAGTTCTATCCGGCATATACCGTTACCGGACAGAGTTCCTGTTTTTGTCCCTCCGGGGAAAACAAAAAATATTCCTTCACATTTTTCATATTCCGGCAGTACCCAGTTTTTCAATGTTACGGAATCTCCCTGTATATGGATCTGCGGTAAAGTCAAATGATCCTGTATCCGGAAAAGATCCTTACCATATTTACTTAAAGAGTATCTTTTGGAACTTTTGGGGAATACGGTCATTTCCACTGTCGCTTTTCCCTCGGAAGATCTGCCCACACTTAAAGGCTCCATGCGATGTATATTCCCGGAATAGAAATGATAAGAATTTTTCGGCAGATCCAGAAAGGCATACACTTCATTGAGTCCCCCCTGTTCCGTCCGGAAAAATTTCTTTGCCATATAAATACTTTTATCCTTTTTCTCCACTTCCGGAGCAAACGCATTGATGGTTTCTATACTTGTTGTGATCTCATTTTTCTTTTTGTCCGTGAGCCTTACGGAAGCAAAAAGAAGGAGGAGTGTGGATGTAACGGCAATGATTGCACACCCCAACCATCCCAGAAGCGGTTTTTTGTAATAATGTCCTGCAAAAAGTGCCGCGGCAAGCAGAATAAAGTAAGCAAGAAGAATATATTTCACGATCCACAGGGGAAGAACGGAAAAACCTGTAAGCATATCCAGTACCGTATGGATCCTGCTTTCATTGCTTTGGCCTGTAAATGTCCTGCAAAGAAGGGATATACTTTTTTCCCCCACTTTCCAGTTTTGGGCAAAGGCATCATCTTCGGGGGAAAATGCCAGGAGTCTTACTTTGCCCAGGCCGAATCGTCCTTCCCGGAAAAGGGGTTGTTTTTCATATTCCGCAAAAGTGACCCCCTCTCTGTCTCCTGTTACGGAGTCCAGCAGAAGAGCTTGTCTGCAATCCGGAAAAAGACCTTTTTTTATTTCCGGAAAAAGGAGTGACAGAAATGCGTTGGAGGCTGTTTTCCGTACTCCCAGCGGGATCACTGGCAGCATGACTTCCAAAGGAGTCTTTGCCGCTTCATATATCCCCACGGGATCCATAAAGATCACTGTTCCGCCGTTGGCAGCATATTCCAGAACGGTAGAAAAATCACCGGAAGAATACTTTTTATAATCCGGACGGATGATAAGAAGCATACTGCAATCTGTCAACTGCCTTGCTGTAAGGGGAAAGCCTTTATGGGAAAAGGCTACAGAAAAAAATCTGTCTTTCAGGTGCTTGTGTTTGGATATTCCTCCGGGACTGTTGCCGGAATCGTTCCATATCCCGATCATTTTTTCCTGCGGCAGGGCAAGTTTGATATTTACGGAGTGATCATTTTTTCTGCCCAGGCGTTTCCCGTCACAATACGCAATAAGTTCGTAATTTTCCTGCCGGGAAAGTTTTACATTCCCTTTGAAAAAAACAGAACTTTTTTCCGGTATGAAAACCTGAAAAGACTGGATATTTTCTTCCGTGAAACTTTGTTCCGTTCCTTGCAGACGCAACAGCAGATGATGAGGGATCTTGTCCGGATTATCGATCTGACATTCCAGAACAGCATACATTCCCGTTCCGCTGCGCAGTGCTGTACCGTTTTTCAGCATGACACGGCTGAAAGCTACTTCCCCGAAAAGGTCGGAAAGGAACAGGAAAAGAAAACATAAGAAAAGCGTCTTCCCGGCAATTTTCATACTTTTGTATCCTCCTGTGCGCACAAAATCCCTTTAACACAGACGCCATCAAAAGGATTGTTTTTTTGCCGCATTTATGTATATTTTCCCGGGAACGGGCTTATTTTTTTGCTTCCCGGATCACCTTTTCGGCATTGTCGCTCTGCAATGCAAGTTCTTTTTCCAGTGCGGCAAAATTTTCCTGACGCATGTTATCAATACCCATGGCATTCATCAGCCGGAAACAGGCAAGATAATAGTTGCTCAAAGAGATGGTACGCATGATGGAGGCATTGACCACCTGCAATTCCATGTGATCCACTTCCAGTGCGGAAAGTGTGAATGTGGAAGAACTTTTCCGTTTACTCTTTTTGGCGGCACTCAAAAGTTCAAAATAATTGGTACGGATCTTGTCATCCTGTTCAAAAGCAGCCTTGCTTATAAGAATATCGGCATGAGCGATCCTGACCTGTGCCATAATGGTAATTGCCTGACCGTAGGCTTTCACATCTTCGGCATCCACCGTTTTGCCCTGTGCTGTCAACTGGGCTGCTTTCATGGGCAGTTTCATAAGATTGATCGCAGCATTGATCCCCAGATCCCACCAGGTCTGATTGTAAAGGTAAGAGTTGCTGCTGGCGTTGAAATCCACGAACAGACGGGCAGAGGGGAACATGGAAAGAATGATCTTGTGACATTCCACAGCATTGATGTGTTTCTGAATGTCTCTTTCCGCCATTTCCGGACGGTTGAGAAGAGCGATCTGCTCCATAACTTCCATTTTGGGCAGTTTGAGATTATACAATTCATCCACTTTTTCCTTGTCCAGCACGGAATCATCCACCTTGATATTGCTTGTGGCATAAAATCCCAGAAGGGATCTCAATTCCACAGCGGCATTTTCGTACTGCAAAGTATAATATTCCAGTCTCCGTTCCATATCATTGAATTTCTTTCTTTCTTCAAAGGCACGGAAAGGAGTGATGGCTTTCTGTTTTTCCAGTTTGCTGATGAGTTCTGAACGGTTTTTGCACAGTTCCAGAAGATCGGCAGCCATGATTTTTGCACGCTGATAGACTGCAACATTGAAATATACCTTTGTCACATCCAGAATAAGGTTCTGGGCAAGGCGGATATTACGCTGTTTGAGCATCAGTTCCCTGTCTTTTGCCTGCTGGCTGTTGAAAACGGCAAGACCGAAATCCATTACACTCAAAGCAAAATCCAGATTGAAGTAATTGATATCTCTCTGCTGACTGGTGGATGCGCCGTAACTGGCCCCGGAAGCAACTTTTTTCTCACTGCTGGTAGCGGCATAATTATCCCGGTGAGAGCCGGTGTAATTGAAATTGACTTCCGGCAGCATGCGCAAAAGTTCCGCCACTTTCTGCTTGTTTGCCACATCTTCTTCCATTTTGCTTGCCTTCAAATCCAGATTGTTTTTCAAAGCAAGTTCAATACAGTCTTTGAGGGTAAGGTACTTATCCGGTACGGGTCTGTATTTGGCATGATCAAAATGACGCACAGCAAGATCCAGACGGCGTGCGCGCAAATCCTTTTCAGTGGTACAACCGGCAAGCATAGTAAGCAGGCATGCCCCGGCAGCAACAGCAAAAGCAAAACGATAAAATCTGGTCATAAGACAACTCCTCTGCAAAATTATTCCAAAGTCTTTCCATCCGGCAGAAACCGGAATAAAGCACTGTTTTTCTAATATATAAGTAAGTTACTCCAATTTTGCAAAATTACAAGGAAAATATTAAGGAAAACAGACTATTTTTCTTTTTGCGGGAGGGATTTTTTCTTTTTTCCGCAATATTCTGCTTTGCATGGTCACAGAAAAAAGAAATTGCCGGCAAAGAAACCTTGCAGAAGAGAATGAAAAAAAGGACAGAAGCATTTCTGCAACTGCCCTTTGTAAGACAACAAGTGTCAGGGGGATGATATTACATCATGCCGCCCATGCCACCCATACCGCCCATTCCGCCTTCGGGCATGGGAGCGGGTTTTTCCTTTTCAGGAATTTCGGTGACAACACATTCAGTTGTAAGCATAAGACCGGCGATGGAGGCGGCGTTCTGCAGAGCGGAACGGGTCACCTTCTTGGGGTCGATGATACCTTTTTTCAGCATATCCACATATTCACCGGTAGCGGCATTGAAGCCTTTTGCTCCGGAAGCGGCAAGCACTTCTTTCACAACAACGCTTCCTTCATAACCGCCGTTGGCGGCAATGGCACGCAGGGGTTCTTCCACAGCGCGGCGGATGATGTCGATACCCACCACTTCATCGCCTTCAGCTTTCACGCTGTCAAGAGCTTTCACAGCACGGAGAAGTGCAACTCCCCCACCGGGGACGATACCTTCTTCAACAGCAGCTCTTGTAGCATGGAGAGCATCTTCCACGCGGGCTTTCTTTTCTTTCATTTCCGTTTCGGTGGCAGCACCGATATTGATGACAGCGACCCCGCCTGCCAGTTTGGCAAGACGTTCCTGCAATTTTTCACGATCGTAGTCAGAGGTGGTTTCTTCGATCTGTTTGCGGATCTGGTTCACTCTGGCGAGGATGGCGGACTGTTTGCCGGCACCTTCCACGATGGTGGTGTTTTCTTTTTCAACGGTGATGCGTTTGGCTTTACCCAGTTTGTCAATGCCGACGGTATCCAGTTTGATACCCAGATCTTCGGAGATGCAGGTACCGCCGGTAAGGATGGCGATATCTTCCAGCATGGCTTTACGGCGGTCGCCGAATCCGGGGGCTTTCACGGCACAGACATTGAGGATGCCGCGCATTTTGTTGATGACCAGTGTGGCAAGAGCTTCCCCTTCGATATCTTCGGCGATGATGAGCAGGGGTTTGCCGGTTTTGGCAACAGCCTGGAGGAGGGGGAGAAGATCGTTGAGAGAGCTGATCTTCTTTTCGTTGATGAGAACATAAGCATCGTCAAGAACGACATCCAATGTTTCAGCGTTGGTCACGAAGTAGGGGGAGATATAGCCCTTGTCGAACTGCATACCTTCCACAACATCCAGTGTGGTTTCGATGGTCTTGGATTCTTCAACGGTAATCGTACCGTCTTTACCCACTTTTTCCATGGCGTCGGCGATGATCTTACCGATTTCAAGATCCCCGTTGGCGGAGATGGTGGCTACCTGGGCGATCTGCTCTTCGGAATCCACTTTCTTGGAAAGTTTGGCAAGGTCGGCAACGATAGCTTCCACAGCTTTATCGATACCGCGTTTGAGGCTCATGGGGTTGGCACCGGCGGTGACGTTTTTGAGACCCTGTTTGAAGATGGCTTCGGTAAGAACGGTAGCAGTTGTGGTACCGTCACCGGCGTTATCGGAAGTCTTGCTGGCAACTTCCTTGACCATGGCTGCACCCATGTTCTGGTAGGGGTTGGCAAGTTCCACTTCTTTTGCCACGCTCACACCGTCTTTGGTGATGGTGGGGGAACCGAATTTTCTGTCGAGGACCACATTGCGGCCTTTGGGACCCAGTGTGGCTTTCACAGCGGCACTCAACTGTTCCACACCGGCAAGAAGCTGGCGACGGGCTTCGTCACCGAACAAAAGTTGTTTTGCAGGCATTTTCTTTACTCCTTAAATTTTATTGAAAATATCGTTTGAATTACTTGATCACTGCAAGAATATCGCTTGCGCTGAGGATCTTGTATTCTTTGCCGTCATATTTCACTTCGGTTCCTCCGTATTTGCTGGTAAGAACCACATCGCCGACTTTCACATCAAAGGGGATCTTTTTCCCGTTGTCGTCGGTTTTGCCGGTACCCAGAGCCACTACAACAGCTTCCAGGGGTTTTTCTTTTGCAGAATCGGGAATGACGATCCCGCCTCTGATCTGTTCGGCTTCTTCTTTCTGTTCCACAAGGATTCTGTCTCCCAGCGGCTGAATTTTTACTTTGCTCATGTTTTACTCCTTTTTATTGGTTATTTCAGGGGTTGTTCAAAAAGTAAAAGTCCCGTCCGGGGATTTCCGGACGGAGAATGGATCTTTTTCTTATTTATCTTCCACGACTTCGGCATCCACCACATCGCCGTCCTTTGCCTGGCTCTGCTGACCGGGAGCTGCGCCGTTGGGAGCTCCGGCAGCACCCTGCTGCTGATAGACTTCCTGACCGATCTTCATAAGAAGTTCTTCCAGTTTCTGCATACCATTTTTCATGCCTTCGGTATCATCCGCTTCGATCTTCTTTTTCAGATTGTCGATCTCTGCCTGAACAGGCTGTTTCAGACTTTCAGGAGCTTTATCTCCCAGATCTTTCAACTGTTTTTCTGTCTGATAGACCATGGAGTCGGCACGGTTCTTCACGTCGATCTTTTCTTTGGCGGCTTTGTCTTCGGCTTCATGCACTTTGGCATCGTCCACCATTTTCTTGATCTCTTCTTCGGAAAGTCCGCCGCCGGCAGTAATGGTGATCTTCTGTTCCTTGCCGGTTCCCAGATCTTTGGCAGAAACATTGAGGATACCGTTGGCGTCGATATCGAATGTCACTTCGATCTGGGGCACGCCGCGGGGAGCAGGTACGATCCCGTCAAGGCGGAAGTTGCCCAGAGATTTGTTGTCTCTTGCCATATTGCGTTCACCCTGTACGATATGGATATCCACAGAGGGCTGATTATCGGCAGCAGTACTGAACACTTCCTTTTTCATGGTGGGGATGGTGGTATTGCGTTCGATCATTCTTGTTGTCACACCGCCCAGAGTTTCGATACCCAGGGAGAGGGGGGTGACGTCAAGGAGAACAACGTCATTGACTTCGCCTCCGAGCACACCGCCCTGAATGGCAGCACCGGCGGCAACCACTTCATCAGGATTGACCCCTTTGCTGGCTTCCTTGCCGAAGATGCGTCCGGCAACTTCAGCGATACGGGGCATTCTTGTCATACCGCCAACGAGGATCACTTCTTTGATCTTGCTCTTGTCGATACCGGAGTCGGCAATACATGCTTCGCAGGGTTTCACAGAGCGTTCGATGAGACCGTCGCAAAGCTGTTCGAGGGTGGCTCTGGTAAGAGTGGTCTGCAAGTGGAGGGGACCGGAAGCATTCATGGTGATAAAGGGCAGATTGATTTCGGAAGAGGAGCTGGAGGAAAGTTCGATCTTTGCCTTTTCGCCTGCTTCTTTCAATCTCTGCAATGCCTGGGGATCGTTACGCAGGTCAACACCGTTTTCTTTTTTGAAGTTGTCTGCAAGGTAATCCAGAACAGCGCGGTCAAGGTCGTCACCGCCCAGGTGGGTATCGCCGTTGGTTGCTTTTACTTCAAACACGCCGTCGCCGATTTCCAGAATGGAGATATCGAATGTTCCTCCGCCGAAGTCATATACTGCGATGACTTCATCGTTTTTCTTTTCAAGCCCGTAGGCAAGAGAAGCGGCGGTGGGTTCGTTGATGATACGTTTCACTTCCAGCCCTGCGATACGGCCGGCATCTTTGGTAGCCTGACGCTGGGTATCATTGAAGTAGGCGGGAACAGTGATCACTGCTTCTGTGACTTTTTCGCCCAGATATGCTTCTGCATCGGCTTTGAGTTTCTGCAGGATCATGGCGGAGATCTCCTGGGGGGAGTAACTCTTATCGCCGATCTTGATGTAGGCATCTCCGTTTTTGCCTTCCACTACTTCATAGGGAATACGGGAGAGTTCATCTTTCATCTCATTATATTTGCGTCCGATGAAGCGTTTGATGGAGAAAATAGTGTTTTTGGGGTTGGTGACAGCCTGACGTTTGGCAGTCTGACCGACAATGCGTTCTCCGGTTTTGGTGAATGCCACTACGGAGGGAGTGGTGTTTGCCCCTTCAGAGTTGGGGATGATCTTGAATGTGCCGCCATCCATTACAGCCATGCAGCTGTTGGTGGTTCCCAGGTCGATACCGATGATTTTTCCCATAATAAAATCCTTTCCTTTTGGTTGTTTTTGTTTATGACGCTTTCTGTTATAGCAAGGCGCGTGCCAACTTTTGCAAAATATACTGCAATAAACTCATAATCATTCAGATACATCAAATATGCTTTATATATTTTCTCCCTGAAAAAGCCGGTTTTGAAAAAAATATCTGTCTCACTGTGTCATTGTGTCACAGTGAAAAAGTCACACTTCAAAGTGTGTCACACACATTGTTGACTTTCTTTCCCTTTCCGGAAAGATTTTTTTGATAAGTGCCCTTGAAAAAATCTTCTTCTGTGATAGATTACCAGTCCTTTATAATTATACAGCCATATTTATATAAACAAGGAGGACTTATTATGCCATTTGAAAGCGGAAGCACAGCATTGATGATCTGTCACCTTAACGAAGAACTCCCCGGAGACGTACTGGAAAGACTTGCCAAACATACTGCAGGAAAACTGGATGATGTGGATAAAGACCCGCAGGTGGGCTGGGTGAGCGGCAGACATCTTCTGGAAAATCAGATCAATGAACTTACCTCCATCTGCGGCGGACATCTTTATGTGAATTTGCGGAAAGCGGAACGGAAACTGCCTGCCCAGCTTCTGCGTGCCATCTGCCGCCGGGAGGAACTTGCCTATATGCAGGCAAATGATATGCTTATGGTCCCCAAGGCGGAACGGAACCGGATCAAAGAGGATGCCATTGAAAAAAATCTGCGGAAAATGCCTCCGGGCATCTCTGCCATTCCTATTGTGGTGGACAAAAAAAATAATACCTTATATATAGGCAGTGCCTCTTTGCGTTCCTATGATCAGATCTCTGCGGAATTTGTAAAGGATGTCGGGGTGGAGCCTGTTCCTTTGAGTGTTGCGGAATTGATGGTGCGGTGTATGAAAGCATCCGAAACAGATCTTCCTGCGCTTTCTTTCAGCAGTAAAGATGACGGGGAACCGGCTCCCGGACGGGACTTCCTCACCTGGCTCTGGTATCATGCGGAAACTGCGGAAGGCAAACTTATTCTGAACGGGATCTCCTATAATATCATGATCGAAGGCCCGCTTACTCTCTCCTTTGCCGCTGATGAAGCCAAAGGAGCAAGTGAAAGTGTCCTGAAAAAAGGCTGTCCCCAGATCTCTGCGGAAGCGAAAGCTGCGCTCTCCGTAGGCAAAAAACTGAAAAAAGCCAAGATCATGCTTGTCCGGGAGGGTTCTGACCGCTGGACATTTACTTTTGATGCGGATCTTTTCACCATGACCGGTCTTACTCTGCCGGAAGGGGAGGAAATGGATATCCACAGTCAGTTTGAAGAGCGTGTGGCATTCCTGCAGCTTCTGAAAGAAGCACTGGAAGGGTATTTTACTCTCTTTGCCAAAACGGTCATGGATCCGGAAAAGAGATCTCAACTGGAAGAGGATATGCGTACCTGGGCGGAAGAACGGGAATCCTTCTGAAAAAAATTTTCCGGGGGGGAGGCGATTTCAAAAGTCCCTGAAAGTCTGAAAAGGCAGTAACTTTGATCTGTAAAAGTCGCATTTCCGGGTGTTTCCACTATTGGCAGCACCACTCAAATTACCTTTTACATATCTTTGTTTCTGTTCTTTTCATGTTTGGGTTGACTTTTTTAATTCCCGCCGGAACAAAATTTTTTCCTCTCTGTCAAAGGGAGGAATAAGAGTTCTGCGCATACGAAAAAACAGAAAGGGGATTGGGGAATTTTTGCAGAGTAAAACTTTTGCTGCTGAAAAAATCCCTGTTCCGGGATAAGGGAGGAAAAATTTATGGATCTTCTCAATGGAGATATTTTATGGCATCTTTTCTGGCTTGTGCCCATTTTCATCCTTTTATTTTCTGCGGCATGGAAAAAACGCAAAAGAGTGCTTTCTTCCTTTCTGGGGGAAAGAAGCAGTGATCCTGCTTTTGTAGATATATCCTATGGGGCGAGGTTCTGGCGCATGGTGTGCCTTCTCCTGGTTCTTGTGTTTCTTTTTCTTGCGGCGGCGCGTCCTTTCTGGGGGACAAGGATCACTCCTTATACGGGAGAGGGCAGAGACCTTCTTTTTGTGTTTGATGTTTCCAGAAGTATGCTTGCGCAGGATGTGAAACCCGGCAGACTGGAACATGCCAAATATCTTGTCCGGGAGATCGTGAAAAACAATCCCGGCGACCGTTTCGGGCTTATCGCTTTTGCCGGAAAAGCCTTTCTGGAATGTCCGATGACTATGGATAAGACAAGTTTTCTGCAAAATGTAGATGATTTATCCCCCTCATCCATTCCGGTAGGGGGGACAAATATTGAAGAAGCCCTGAAAACGGCTCTTGCCGCATTCAAGGCTGCGGAAAGCAGTCATCTTGCCATTATCCTTATTACTGACGGAGACGAACTTACCGGAGCGGGGACGAAAGTAGTGGATGAGTTCATCCGGAAAAAAATCCCTCTTTTCATTGCCGGGATCGGTGATCCATCCGAGCCGTCCATCATTCAGTATAAAGATGAAAAGGGGGCATTGCGGACATTGCGGGATAATCAGGGTAATATCGTAAAAAGTACGCTCAATGAACCTCTTTTAAGTTCTCTTGCAGCCAAAAGCGGCGGAATTTACGTGCGTTCCGGCTCTTCCAATATGAATTTTGCCCCTCTGCAGGCAAGAATACGCGCTCTGGATAAACAGGCAAGGGAAAGCGGAAAGCAGTACCGGCCTATTGAGCGGCCCCTTTATCCCCTTTCTGCGGCATTGGTTTTTCTTTTTCTCTATTTTGTTTTACCGGAAAAAAGAAGAAAAAGAAAGAACGATCTTTTGCTGTTTTTTGCTGTCCCGGTACTTCTGATCGGCACATTACCTCTGGAAGCACAGGAAAACAATAAAGAAGAAAATGACAAGTCTTCTTCCGCAGTTCCTGTATTGCAGAATCTTCCTGCCGGACAAAATGGCGTTTTTGCTCCCCGTTCAGTTCCGCTTCCGGAAAAATCTGTTTCTGCGCTTCCGGAAAGTACAGACCCGTATTTCCTTTACAATACAGCCCGCAATGCCCATTTTGAAGAAAAAGACCCGCAGAAAGCGGAGAAACTCTATCAGATGGCGATCAATTTTGCTTCGGATAAGGAAAATATCCGTTCCGGAGCATGTTTGAATCTGGGGGTTTTGCGGCATGACCTTATGCGTCAGGAAATACAGGAGGGGAAAATGCTTTTGCAGAAGCAGAATTTGCAGAAAGCGTTGGAAAAAGTCAAAGAAAGCATCCGGAAAAGTGAAGCCATACAGGAATTGTATAAATATGGACTTCTGGGGGCGACCGCTGAAAAAGCCGCCCATAATCAACAGCTTCTTCTCAATGAAAAAAGAGAAGCGGAAAAATTGCAGAAAGAAATTGAAGATCTCTTGAAAAAACAGCAGCATGCGCAAAAGGATACGCAGCAGGCAGCAGATCAACAGCAGCAACAGCAGCAGGAAAAAGATCAGAAGAAAAAAGAGGAAAAGAAACAGGAGACACAGCAACAGACCTCCAAAGCAGAAAATTCTGCAAAAGAAATGAAAGAACAGGCGCAGAAACTTGGTCAGAATGAGATGAGTAAACAGGCAGAAAAAGCGGAAAATGCCTTGAAACAAGCAGGAGAAGCCTTGAAAAAAGGGGAAGAGGAAAAGGCCCGGAAAGCTTTGCAGGAGGCTTTGAAAGCTCTGGGTGCAGATAAAAAGGATAATAAGAAAGAAGAGAATAAAGAAAATAAGGGTGATCCTTCCGGTAAGAAGGATAAGGAAGAGAAAGAAAAGGAAAATCAGCAGCAACAGACACAGAGGCAGCAGTCCCCTCAACAGAACAGCGGGGAAAAGGCACCTCAAAGAGCAAAAGAGGAAAAGCGTGATTTTGATAAGGAACAGGCGGAAAGTCTCCTTGATCTCATGGTGAAAGATGAAAAAAATCTGAAAGACGCCTTGAAGAAACGCTTGTTGGAAATGTATGGTTCGCCCAAAGTGGAAAAAGACTGGTAAAAAAAAAGAAAAATAGAATATTATAACTTTTCGGGGTAGTATATGGAAGAAAAAAGCATCACACATTTCAGGAAAAAATACCTGTTTATATATTTTCTTTTTCCTGTTATTTTTATTGCAATATCTTTGCAGGGAGCGGAGAACACGCTGGAAGCATTCCTCATTCCGGAAAATGTTGTTGTGAATGAAGCGGCTTTTCTTGTCTTGCGTACACAGGGAAAGAAGCCGGATATAAAGAAACTTCCTGTGATAAAAAATTTGCGCTGGATCAGTAATTCCGTGCGTACTTCTTCCCAGGTAAATATCGTCAATGGAAAAATGAGTTCCACTTATGAAAATCACATTCCTTTTATTGTGACGGAAAAAGGAACATATACGATCCCGCTGGATTCTTTTGTTGCCGGAAAAGGGAAAAATACTCCCGGAAATCTGACATTCAAGGCGGAAGCCCCCCTTGTGCGTTCTGCCGGGGAAAGAAATAAAATGGCGGAAAGTTCTTCCGGAAAAACTGGGGGCAAAAGTGAGACGGTCAAAATAGAAGATGCAATTTTTTCCGATATGGTCATTCCCGGTAAAAAGAAAGAGTATTTTACAGGCGAAGAGATCCCGCTGGAAGTCAATCTGTATATCCTCAACGGCCTTTCCGGAAGACCGTTAGCCTATCCGGAGATCAAATTCGGCAGCAATAACGGGGCAATATTCCGCGATTACAGTAAAGTAAACGGGGAAAATCCCAATTTTGAACGCGTCACCCGTTCCCGGCAAAAAGTGGGCGGAAGGATCTATTCCTGCCTTACTTTCCATACCCGTTTCACTCCTGTTTCCCCGGGGGAAATGAAAATAACTTCTCTTCTGCCCTCCCTTCTGCTTGTCCCGGATAATGGAAGACGCCGTTCCGGAAGAGGGATGGGGGGATTTTTTGATGATGAAGATTTTTTCGGTTCCTTTTTCCCGTCGGAAAGGCGTCTGGAACGCAATTTGCACGGAGAAACATTTATTCTGGTGAAACCCCGGCCGGCTCTTCCGGAGAAAACAGCATTTTTTACAGGCTTGACCGGAAACTGGCAAGGGGAGGTCACCCTTTCCCCGCCACCATATAAAGTGGGGGAACCCATCAATTTAACTGTCCGTTATACAGGGAATGGCTCTCTTGATTTTTTCAAGGCTCCGGTTCTTACAATGGAAAAATTCCGTATTTACCCGCCGGAAGTGGAAAAAGGCAACTCTTTTGCGGAAGCAAAATATATTCTCATACCCTCCTCCGTCATGGATGGAAAAGAGGAAAATCTTGTTCTTCCTCCCCTTGCCGTATTTGATCCGGGAACGGGGAAATATGATTTATTGCGTTTCAGCAGGCGTCTTATTGTGGAAAAAGGTTCTTCTCTGCTGCCGGAACAGAAGAAAAGTACGGTTCTGGAGGGGAAAACTCTTTTACAGAAAGAAAGTTGGAGAGAAGAAAAGGAAGAGTTGGAGAAAAGGGAAACAGCCAATGATGTACTGTATCTGAAAAAGACGGATGGGAAAACCGTAGTCCTGCCGTTATGGAAAAATCACTTTTCCGGTATTCTTTTCTTTGTCCTTTCCGGTATTCTCTTCCTTATTCTTTCCCATTGTATTGCCTTTATTGTGAGACGGCACGCCAGAGATCCCTTTTATGCCAGGAAAAAGGAAGCCTCCCGGACAAGAAAGGAACTATTGTCTGTTCTTGCCCGGCTTGCTCCGGATGAACTTGCTTCCCATAGCGGCAAGATCGCGGAAGTGCTTGCTGCTCTTTCCGGACTTGCCCCCGGAGCGGATCTGAAAGAGTGTGCAGAAAAAATCCATGAGGAAGATCCTGTTTTTGCCTCCATGCTGGAAAAAATGGCGGATGCCGCCTGGATGCCGGACAGTAAAAAAGGATTGGATGAAAATTTCAAAAAGACTTTTCTGAAAAAGTTTACCTCATTTTCCATTCTGTTTCTTTCCATTTTCCTTTTCGTATTTTGTTTCACAACCTCCGTGGAGGCGAATGCACAGGAAAAAGTTGCAACAGCCCATGATGCAGCAAAGGCGTATGATGCGGGCGCATTTGCAAAAGCGGAAGAGTATTACAGAACTCAACTGAAAAAGGGCAGATATTCCGGAGAAATTTTATATGATCTGGGCAATACTCTCTACCGTATGGAAAGATATCCGGAAGCACTGGTAAGTTATGAACGGGCGATCCGTTTAGCCCCCAGAGACCCGGATATACTGGAAAATCTGAATCTTGTGCGCAGAAAACTTTTCCTGCCGGAAAAAGGAAAAGTAAACTCTCCCGGAGATATTTTTCCTGTTATGCGGGATCATCTGCGGCCGGATGAGTGGCTGTTTGCCGCTTCTGCGGGATTTTTCCTTTTATGTATTGCTTTCGGACTTCTGGCGTTTTGTAATACTTCATCTCTGTTTTTCCGTTCCTTTGCCGTGGCGGGGTGTGTGATTTTACTTTGTTCGCTGTGTGCATTTTTCTCCCAACAGAAAAGTTCTTACAGCGGCAGGGATGCCATCATCATTGCGGAAAATGTAAAAGTATATTCACTGCCCTCGGATAAATCCACTATTCTTTCCTTGAAATTGCGTCAGGGGGAAGAGGTCTTTATAGCGGAGAAACGGCAGGATTTTTACCGTATCCGTTCTGGTAATGCGGAAGGATGGGTGAAGTTTAGAGATGTGCAAAGCGTGCAGGAAGACGCAGAAAAAAAGAGAACATTTTTATAAGGAAACTGTCTACATGTAATAAGGGACACTAATAAGAGAAAGGGATGAAAAATGAATCAGGATGAACTTCAAGAGTTGCAAAACCACATCAGTAATGCTTCACTTTTTGTGAAAGCGATCCGTACCGAAATAGCCCGAATCGTTTCCGGACAGGAATATCTTATAGAGAGGCTTCTGCTTGCCCTTATTGCCGATGGGCATGTGTTGCTTGAAGGGGTACCGGGACTTGCCAAGACTCTTTCCGTCAAAACTCTTGCCCAGACTCTGGACGGGGAATTTTCCCGCATCCAGTTTACCCCCGATCTTCTTCCTGCGGATGTGGTGGGGACAAATATTTATGACCCGCAGAATCAATCTTTTACAGTAAAAAAAGGGCCGGTATTTGCCAATCTTGTCCTTGCAGATGAGATCAACCGGGCACCGGCAAAAGTACAGAGTGCGCTTCTGGAATGTATGCAGGAACGGCAGGCGACCATTGCTGGAAGTACTTTTCCAATGCCCACCCCATTCCTTGTGCTTGCCACCCAGAACCCCATTGAACAGGAGGGGACCTACCCGCTTCCGGAAGCCCAGATCGACCGCTTTATGTTCAAACTGAAAGTGGCCTATCCCAAACGCGCCGAAGAACGGATGATTGTGGAACGCATGGCCCACCCGGAACTCTCCATAAAGGCACTTGCCACAGCAAGTCTTGCAGATATTGTGGAAGCAAGAAAATGGGTGGATAAAATCTATATGGATGAAAAGATTCTGGAATATATTCTGGATATCGTCTGCGCCACCCGTCCGGGATTGCGTTCGGAACTTTCCCGCCGTCAGGACGGGGCGGATCTGAAGTTTGTGGATACTTTCCTGCAATATGGTGCTTCCCCCCGTGCCGGGATCGCTCTTGCGCTGGCGGTAAAGGGACAGGCATTTCTGGAAGGCAGAGCATACGTTGTGCCGCAGGATGTGAAAACTCTTGCTCCGGATGTATTGCGGCACAGAGTAGTGTTGAGTTACGAAGCGGAAGCGGAAAATGTTACTTCCGACAGTATCATTGCAAGAATCCTTGACGAATTGAAGACCCCCTGATCCTTCTGGAAGAAAGTTCAAGAAAAGGAGGTTGGATAATGGAAACCGGTGAATTGATCGCAAAAGTCCGCAAAATAGAGATCAAAACCAAAAAGATGGTGGATGAACTTACCGGCGGAGCCTATCACAGTGTTTTCAAAGGCAGGGGCATCGAGTTCAGCGAAGTAAGAGAATATGTTTACGGCGATGATGTCCGGGATATAGACTGGAATGTTACCGCAAGAACCAATGTGCCCCATATCAAAAAATACAGCGAGGAACGGGAGTTATCCGTGATCCTTGCTGTGGATATATCTTCTTCCGGTGCTTTCGGCAGTTCCGCTTTTACCAAAAGGGAAAAGATGACAGAGGGGGCTGCTCTTCTGGCATTGAGTGCCATCCGCAACAATGACAAGGTGGGATTGCTGCTTTTTTCCGATCATACGGAACTCTTCCTGCCTCCCCGTTCCGGCAGACAGCATGTTCTGCGGCTCATCCGGGAACTTGTGGGGACGGAGGCCGCTCATCGGGGAACAAATATAGCTTCGGCATTGGAAGAACTGGTGAAGGTATTGAAAAAGAAGTCGGTCATATTCCTCATCAGCGATTTTATTGATGAAAGCAATTATGAAAAGCCTTTGAAGATCCTTGCAAAAAAACATGACCTTGTTGCCATGCGGGTACTGGATGAAAAAGAACTGGATCTTCCTGTGATGGCAGGTTTGGAACTTCTGGATGCGGAAAGCGGAAAAACATTCTCTTTTGCGGCAACAAAAAAGAATGTGCAGAAATTCCATCTCCTTGCAGAAGAGGAAAAAGAAAAATTATGTGTGTTCTGCCGTAAAAATAAAGTGGATCTTATTGATATGAAATGTAATGAAGATCCGGTAAAGCCCTTTATGGAATTTTTCCGCAGAAGAGAACGGCATAAACAATAAAAAATTATTCCGGAGCGTGATGAAATGAATAAGAGAAAAGATAAAAAGAATCCAATATATAAGGTACTCTTTGTTGCAGTGCTCATTTTACTCTTCTGCCTCCTTCTTTTCCTTGCTTTGGCAGCGTGGAAATATCATAAAACGGTTTCTTCCGGAGAGAAAGTAACAATATTGGAAAAAAGTTTTTCTGTTCCGGAAAAAGTTTTTCTGGGGGAAAAATTTACTGTCACCATCCTTTACCGTGTCCCGTGGGGGACACAGGAAGAGGAGGCAGCCTTTCTTTCCGTTCCGGAAAATATGCTTGTGACAAGTCCCCCTTATTTCCGGAAAGAAAAAAATGCCTGGGGATACCGTATCATGAAGGGGATCTATCCTTTACAGGCATTCGCGGACGGTAAAAGTACTGAAGGCTCTCTCATTGCCCGTTTCCGGAACGGAAAAGGAGTGGAAAGTTCTTTTAATGAAAAGATCCCGGCAATCACGGTGCAACCTTTGAAAACAGAATCTTCCGATCTTCTTACAGAGGGGGAGATCACAGCGGAAAAAGTCATTTCTTTTGTTCCTTATATTGCTGTAAGCCTTATCATCCTTCTTGTTCTTGCCGGATTTCTGGTATTCTTTTTCCGGAAAAGGAAAGACTGTTCTTCCGGAACAGTTCCCCCGTGGGTGCTGGCAGTAAATGCTATTGAGAAATTATTGCGGAAAGTGCGGAAAGGGGATACCAGAGTGGAACAATCCATTGCGGAACTTTCCGACATCGTCCGGTTCTATATGGAAAAACGCTTCTCCATTCCGGCGGAACACCAGACAAGTGATGAGTTTTTCCTTGCACTCAATTCCCGGAAAAATCTTCTTACCGATCTTCAACAGGAATTTTTGCGTAAATTCCTCCGTTCTGCCGACCTGGTGAAATTTGCCGCTCTTCCTGCGGATCTTTCTCTGATGGAGGAAGCTGCTGTTCAGGCGGAAAATCTTGTACGGGAGACCATTCCCCCGGAAGAGACAGAGGAAAATGAAAAGAAAAACAGGAAAGGAAAAAAGAAAAAATGATCAATACTTTATTCAATCCCTATCTTCTTTTTCTGCTTCTTCCCCTTGTTTTGCTTCTTTTCCTTGCATGGAAACGCCGGTCCGGAGCTATCGTAATCCCCTCTTTGAATATTTATGAAAAAACCTGCAACGGAAAGGAAAAATTCAATTTACGCAAATTTATTCCCCTTTTCTTCTACGCCTTATGCGGTATTTCCATTATTTTTGCCATGACCCAGCCCAGAGAGGGACTGGAAGAGATCCGCAGGCGTTCAGAGGGGATAGATATCATCCTTGCCATAGACCTTTCCGGCAGTATGGCTGTATATGATGCTCCGGACGGAGCAGGGGAAAGAGCTGTGGCAAATTCCATCAATTCCGGGAAACTGAAAAACAGGCTGGAAACAGCAAAAAAAGAGATCCGGGAATTTATTGATAAGCGTCCCGGTGACAGGATCGGACTCATTGCCTTTGCGCCTCTGGCTTATGTGGCATGTCCGCCTACATTGGATCATGGGTATCTGCTTGCCCATCTTGACGACCTGAAACTGGGGATGATAGGAGATAGAACAGGTTTGGCTGCTCCTGTGGCAAGTGCGGCAAAAAGATTGAAAGACTCGGATTCCAAAAGAAAGATCGTGGTGCTTTTTACAGACGGAGTCAATAATGTGCAGGCGAAAGTAAGTCCTTTGCAGGCGGCAAAACTGGCAGATACAGTAAATGTGACCGTTTATACAGTGGGGATCGGCGGCAGCAACTCTTTTGCTGTCCAGCAGGATCTTTTCGGCAGCCGTCTTGCCCCGGTGCAGCAGGGATTTGATGAGGCACTTCTCAAAGAGATGGCAAAAATTTCCGGAGGGAAATATTATCATGCCGCCGACGCGCAGGGGATGAAAAATGCCATGAAAGAAATAGATAAACTGGAAAAGACCTCTGTGGAACAGATCATTACTGTAAACTGGAAAGAGTTTTACCCGGTTTTTGCCATTCTGGGTGTCATTTTCCTTATGACAGGATTTTTCCTGGAACACTCCTTCTGTCTGCGTCTGCCGTAACAGGCACAAAAAAAAGGGCTGTTGCCGACCGGCAGCAGCCCTTTGTCATTCAGTGAAAAGAGAATTTCTTCTTACTTTTCTTCATTTTCCATATCTGCAAGAGCTTCTTTACGGCTCAGACGGATCTTGCCGGAACGGTCGATATCAATGACTTTGACCGTGACATAATCGCCTTCTTTGCAGATGTCGGAAACTTCACGCACTCTGTAATTTGCCATTTCGGAAATGTGCAGAAGTCCATCCTGTCCGGGGAGAATCTCCACAAATGCACCGAAATCTTTTACAGAACGGACAAGACCGCGGTAGATCTTGCCGATTTCTGCTTCCGCAGTATAGGAATCAATGCGGCGTTTGACTTCATCCAATACTTCTTTATTGCGGGCAACGATTGTGACAGTACCGTCGTCTTCGATATTGATCTCACTCTTGGTGCTTTCGGTGATCTCTTTGATGTTCTTTCCGCCTGTACCGATGAGTGCGCCGATCTTGTCAGGATTGATCTGGATCTTGACGATGCGGGGAGCATTGGCACTCACATCTTCTCTGGGAGCGGCGATGCAGTCGGTAATGACTTTCAAAATCTTCTCTCTGGCGCGTTTGTTCTGCTGGAGAGCGCGGCTCATAAGATCAATGGAAACACCGGGGAGTTTCAGGTCGAGCTGGAAGCCTGTGATACCTTCGCAGGTACCGCAAACCTTGAAGTCCATATCGCCGTAGTGGTCTTCTGCACCGATGATGTCGGTAAGGATGAGTTCTTTGCCGTTATCGTCGGTAACAAGACCGCAGGAGATACCGGCAACAGGACGCTTGATGGGGACACCCGCATCCATGAGGGCAAGTGTTCCGCCGCAGACAGAAGCCATGGAGGTGGAACCATTGGAACTCATGATTTCAGAAACGCAGCGGACGGTATAGGGGAAATCTTCCGGGAATACCTGGGCAAGAGAGCGTTCTGCAAGATTGCCGTGTCCGATCTCTCTTCTGCCGGGACCGGAAATACGGCCGACTTCACCTACGGAGTAGTTGGGGAAGTTGTAGTGCAGATAGAATTTGCGGTTGGGATCATCATTGTAGATGGTATCGGCTTCCTGGATATCCTGGGGGCCGCCCAGTGTGGCGATGACCAGAGCCTGGGTTTCACCGCGGGTGAAAAGTCCTGTGCCGTGAACGACAGGCAGGACACCGGCTTCGGCGGTGAGGGGACGGATATCTTCCACACCGCGGCCGTCGGGACGGTAACCTTTTTCAAGGATGGCGGTACGTATGGTTTTTTCCACAAGAGCGTCAAAGCCCATATTGACCATATTGTTGAAGTCGGTTTCGCCCATTGCTTCAAAGTATTTGGGGGTAAGGCCTTCAATGACTTTGGCTTTCAGTTCATCGAGAGCATTGAGACGGGCTTCTTTACCGGGGATGGTGCAGACATCTTCGATGGTAGGTTTGCAGATTTCCACCATATCTGCTTTCATATCGGCGGGAACAGTGTGCAGGGTGGGTTCTTTCTTTGCTCTTCCGGCAACTTTTGCAAGTTCCAGCTGTGCTTCCACCTGTTTTTTCACGATCTCATTGGCAAATTCCATTGCGCCGACAAGGAGTTCTTCAGAACACTCTTTGGCATCCCCTTCGATCATGATGACTTTGTCCGGAAGACCGGCATAGACCAGTTCCAGAGTGCTTTCTTTCATCTCTTCGCAGGTGGGGTTGGCTACATACTGACCATTGACATAACCCACGCGAACAGCTCCGATGGGGCCCTGGAAGGGAAGATCGGAAAGGGTAAGGGCGACAGAAGCACCCAGGATGCTCAACATATCTGCTTCATTGCTGCCGTCGCAACTCAGAAGAAGTCCGCAGACCTGTACTTCATCGAAGAATCCTTCGGGGAAGAGAGGACGCAGGGGACGGTCGGTCATACGGCAGATGAGGATCTCTTTATCAGAGGGTCTGCCTTCCCGTTTGATGTAACCGCCGGGGAATCTTCCTGCGGCGGAATATTTTTCACGGTAGTCCACCTGCAGGGGGAAGAAGTCCTGACCGGGTTTGGCTGCTCCGGAGCAGGCGGTGACGAGTACGGATGTATTGCCCTGACGGACGGTACATGCGCCGTTGGCAAGTTTGGCGATCTTTCCGGAACCGATGGTGATCTCTTTTCCGGGACCGATGGAAATGGTCACTTCTGACGCATTCAGGTTAAATTCAGGCATGGTTGCCTCCTTCAAAAATTGTTTGGTCTTCTGAAAAGACCGTGGATTGATTTTTTGCGGAGGAAATCAGCCCTGTAACGCATAAGCCGCAAGTTTTGTAACATTCTGCGGAATAGCGGCAGCGGATCCCGGAGCATTTTTCCGGAAGCCGGTGCCGATCCATTCCACAGCAAAACTTTTTCCTCCGCTGTGATTTGGATAAAATTCTTTTAAATATAACACATAAAAGAAAAAAAACAAATCTTTTTATATTTATTATTAAAATATTTCAGATGGGAGCGGGGGTTTGTGGAAAATTGCACAGTTATCCCGTAATTTTCCTGTATGTTCCATAAATTGCTCCGGAAACACGAGTACAAAATAAGTCCCGGAGGGACGCAAGAATCCAGCCCGGGGTTTCAACCCCGGGTATATCATGTATCCCCCCACGAAAAAAGTCCCGGAGGGACGCAGGAAAATACCTGCCGGATAGAGACGGAACGCTATAAGCCCGTGAGGTGATTACAAAAAACAGCCCTGAAAGGGCATAAGGGGCTGAAAGCCCCGCAGGAACATAGCCCGGTGGGTAGGGACCTGTAAGGGACCGTACCCCCGGGTAG
>JAGBXB010000006.1 GCA_017629515.1 Lentisphaeria bacterium
GTTCCCAGTCGCAGGATGTCCCCAGTTTGCGGAGCTGTTTGATGATGGTTCCGCCGTACTGTTTTTTCCAGTCCCAGACTCTTTCGATGAATTTTTCCCGTCCCAGAGTTCTGCGGTCAACTTTTTCTGTTTCCCGCAATACTTTATCTACTTTGCTTTCTGTGGCGATCCCGGCATGGTCGGTTCCGGGGAACCAGCAGACTTCCTCCCCTTTCATTCTGTGATAGCGGGCAAGAATATCCTGCAAAGTATTGTTGAGAACATGTCCCATAGTCAGGATCCCGGTCACATTGGGCGGGGGAATGACGATGGAATAAGGTTTTTTGTCAGGGTTGGGTTTGCCGTGGAAAAGGTTGTTGGATTCCCAGAAGGAATACCATTTTTCCTCTGTCAAGCCGGATTCATAGGCTTTGGGCATCTCGTTTTGTGCCATGAGTAGTTCTCTCCGTATTTAAAAGTTAAGAATTTTTCACTATTTTATCCCATAATATAGCATACTTTCCTTTAAAAAGCAAAAAGAGAATCCATGCAAGAGTTGTTTTTATGAAAAAATGTGATATATTTTCAGGAACAGTAATCATGGAGAAAAAATGTATAAAACCCTTTTACGCCCCTGTATGATCTTTATCCCGCTTTTTCTGGGGCAGCTCTTTCCCCAGGCTCATATATTGGGAAAAGCCCCTTTCCATTGCATCAAATATGCTTTGATCCTCATGCTTTTCCTCACCTTCCTCAAACTGGATCTGCGGGAAATGAAGTTGCGCAGAGAGCATTTTATGGTTGCCGGAGTGAATATGCTTCTGGGGATCGTACCCTTTTTTCTGCTGAAATATTTTGCCCCCTCCCACCCGGATCTGGCAAAGGCCGCTTTCTATATCGGCATAACCCCTACTGCCGCCGCCGCTCCTGTGGTCGTCTCCTTCCTCAATGGAAGAACAGGATTTGCCCTTACCGGATTTATGCTTTCCTATGCCGTTATTTCCGCAGCCCTTTTTCTGTTTCTTCCTATGGTATCCGGGACTCTTTCCCTGATGTTTTTACGGGATATTTTCTTTACTCTTTTCCAACTGGTATTCCTTCCTTATCTCCTTGCCGCTGCCGTACGTAAAATTTTCCCGGAAGCAAAGAAAATACCGGCAAAATGCAAGACATTTACTTTTTCACTCTGGTCGGTCACGCTTTTTCTCATGTCTGCAACTTCCCGGATGCACTTCATCAATAATCCGGATGAACCCCTGACCGAACTTATTTACATCGGGATAAGTGCAGTCATACTCTGTTTTTTGAGTTTTTTCCTCGGTGGAAAATTAGCCCGGAAAAAATTTGCCAGGGAGTCCAGCCAGATCCTGGGGCAGAAAAATACCTCCTTTACCATGTTTCTTGCCTTGCAGTTCGCCAATCCCCTTGTTGCCATCGGTCCTATTTTTTATATCGTCTGCCATAATACATGGAATGCTGTCCAGATGTTTATGTACGACAGACACAGAAGAAAACGTTTTGAAAGAGCCGGAGAAGAAAAATGAATACACGGATAACTCCCCCGGAACTGCTCGCCCCTGCCGGAAATCTTGCCTGCGCCCTTGCCGCTTTTGATTGCGGGGCGGATGCTGTATATTGCGGACTTAAAAAATTCAATGCAAGGGAAAGAACGGAAAATTTCTCCTTTGAAGAAATGTCCAAACTGATCTCCTATGCCCATAAACGCAGTAAAAAAGTTTATGTGACATTCAATACCCTTGTAAAAGAAGAGGAACTTCCTGAAGCGGCTTCTTTCCTTGCGCTTCTCAATTCTCTTGCGCCGGATGCCGTTATCGTCCAGGATCTGGGAGTGGCAAAAATGGCAAAGGAATTTTTCCCCAGACTTGTTCTGCATGGTTCAACACAAATGGGATTGCATAATTCTGCCGGATTGGAATTTGCAAAAGCAATGGGGTTATCCCGGGTCATCATGGAGCGGCAGACAACGCTTAAAGAACTGGAAATGATGCTGGAAAAAGATACCGGAATAGAAGTGGAAATGTTTATTCACGGCGCATTGTGCTGTTGTATTTCCGGTTCCTGTTTTCTTTCCTCCTGGCTGGGCGGATGGAGCGGCAACCGGGGAAAATGCAAACAACCCTGCCGCCGCCGTTACCGCAGCAGTCAGGGAAACGGGTTTTTCCTTTCCGCACAGGATCTCTGTATGGTGGAAAAGATCCCGGAACTTATGAAACTTAATATCGCCTCTTTCAAGATCGAAGGCCGTTTGCGCCGGCCGGATTATGTGGAAAATGTGGTATCCGCCTACCGCCTTGTCATGGATGCGGCAAAGGAGGATGAAAGCGGAAAAACTTTCCGGGAAGTACTGCCGAAAGCCAAAGAGATCTTATCGCATACCTGCGGCAGAAAATGGTCGGAAGGCTTTTATCATCCCCAATCAGCAAAAAATCTTGTGAAACACGATGCCATGGGAGTTTCCGGACTTCTTGCGGGAAAAGTCACCCATTGTGCGTCAAATGGTTTTTCGGTACAGACAAGCCGCCCCCTTGCCGTGGGGGATATGCTGCGCATCCAGCCGAAAAGCGGGGATGACGGGCCCTCTCTGGAAATCACAAAAATGCTTGTAAAAGGGCGGAGTGCAGCGTTTCTGCCCAGAAATACGGAAGGTTTTATTTTCGCAGATAAAGAGATTCCCAGAGACGGGATCATTTATAAAACCTCCGGAAAGTGCAAGGATTATTCTGCAAGGATCGGAATGTTGCAGGAGGAAAAACTTCTGGTGGATCTGGATATAACGCTTACCCGTTCTTTTTGTTCGGTCACAGCAGATTTTACTGCGGGAAAGAAAGAGTGGAGAACGAGTCTCCAACTGGAAGAGGCCGCAAAACAACCTTTGAAAGAAGAAAAGATCCTTGAAGAATTCCAATCATGGGAACAGCCCTTTTTCCGTGCGGGAAAGATCCGGGTAACGATAAAAGAAAATCCTTTTCTTCCGGCAAGTGTATTGAAAAATCTGCGTAAGGAATGTGTGAATTATTTTGCCGCATTCCCTTTGCAGGAATTGCAGGGCGCGGAAAAGGAACAGGAGATATTGTTAAAGCGTTTCCATAAAGAATATGCCGCTTTTCTCCCTTATAACGGCGGATTTTTGTGCAATACTCTGCTTGTGCCCAGGAAAGATCCGGAAAGCCGGAATGCTGCAAAAGTATTCCGGGGAGAATACCGTATCGGCCGCATGGCGGAAGATATGCCTTCTCCCAGAGAGGAACTTGTACTGCCTTTTTATGTAAGTGAGGGGCAGCTTGCTCCGTTGGAAGAAAAGATTTTTTCCTATCTGGAAAAAGGGGGCAGGCAGATAAGGATCTCTTCCCTTTTCGGGTTTACTCTTCTGGAAAATGCCATAAAAAAATTAGAAGAAAAAAATGGAATTTCCGATAGAAAAAAACTTATGATAAGTACCCTTATGCCTTTGCATGTCTGCAACTCTTTTGCCGCATCGCTTCTGGGATCGTTTGGCGTGACGATGGTACAGGCAAGTCCTGAACTGGGCAGGCAGGAAATGGAGAAACTCTGTGCAAAAAGCCCGCTGCCTGTGGAAATTTATCTTTTCGGCAGACCTGTACTTCTGGGGACGAGAGCTTTTCTGCCCGTGGAGGGGAAAATGGAGGACAGCAAAGGGGAAGTATTCCTTGTGGAAAAGGAAAAAAATCTTACTTTGATCCTTCCGGAAAAAACGATGGAGATCGAGCTTTGCAAAGGCGCTTCCGGCGCATTTTATGATTGCCGCAATATCCGTGGCGGGGAAAAGGGTACGGCACACTTTAATTTTGATGTGACTCTTGCCTGAAAATCCCTTTTAAATTTAAAAGTACTGTTGTAAAATAGCCCTGTACGGTGTAAATTATTAAGATCGTATTTTATTGCCCTTTCAATCGGGAAATCCGGATGAACCGGGGGCGGAAAAACAGAAAAAAACAAAACATTTATGTAGAAAAGAAGATTTTACCGTGATCAGATTTTTAAGAAACAAAGTAGCCGGATTGCTGGAAAAAGTTGGCTTGCATACTCTTGGAGCTTCTTTCCGCAGAAGTGACGCAAATGCAAAAAGTGTTCCGGGGAAAAAAGGAAAAAGACCCGGAAAGAAGAATCACAGTCCTGCCGGAAAATATGATGCGCTCCGCAATGGAAAAAAGAAAGATTCTGCTTCCTCCTCTTTTTCTCCCGTAAGAGAAAAAAGACAGGAAAAGAAAAAAGAAGAACGTAAAACAGAAGCAAAACGCATAGTTCCTCCTGTTCCTGAACTTGTGGAAGTTCCGGATGAACCCGGCAAAGTGCGTATGAATTGCCTTCCGCTTGCCAGAGAGATCCTGGGAGCCGTTCAGACTCTGGATTTCAAGTACTGCACCCCCATTCAGGCCCAGTGTCTGCCCGCCGCTCTGGAAGGAAAAGATTTTGCTGCAAAGGCGCAGACCGGGACAGGGAAGACGGCAGCATTCCTTGCTTCTTCCATGACCCGGCTTCTGCTCAATCCTGTTGTGCCGGAAAAACGTAAAAAGGGTTCCTGCCGCGTTCTGGTGCTTTCCCCCACAAGGGAACTTGCCATCCAGATCAAAAATGATGCGGATAAACTTGCTCAATATACGGCATTGAATAATCTTGTGATCTTTGGCGGTATGGATCATAAAGGACAGAGAGAAGCCCTGGAAGAACCTGTGGATATCCTTGTGGGGACTCCCGGAAGGATCATTGATTATACCAGAAGCGGCGATCTTTATCTGGGGGATACCGAGATCCTTGTTATCGACGAAGCTGACCGGATGCTGGATATGGGATTCATTCCGGATGTGAGAAGGATCGTTTCCCGGCTTCCCCAGGCGGGGAAACGCCAGACGATGCTTTTCAGTGCCACGCTGGAAGAGGAAGTATTGCGCCTTGTAAAAAGCTGGCTGGTTGATCCGGTCTCTTTTGAAGCCGAACCGGAACATGTGGTAACGGATCTTATTGAACAGAAATTTTATGCTGTCACCAGTGATCAGAAACTTGCTTTTCTCCTCCATCTGCTTAAAACTCTTCCCTATGAAAGGATCATTATTTTCGGCAACTGGAAAGAGAAAAACCGCATTCTTGCGGAAAAACTTTATGAATACGGCTATGATGCCGGTCTCCTTTCCGGGGATATCCCCCAGGAAAAGCGGCTGAAACTTGTGGAAAAATTCAAACGGGGGGATTTGAAGATCGTCGTAGCCACCGATGTAGCCGCAAGAGGACTGCATGTGGAGGGGATCACTCATGTCATCAATTATGATCTTCCTGATCATCCGGAAGATTATGTCCACCGTATCGGGCGTACCGGACGGGCGGGCAATAAAGGGTGTGCCATTGGTTTTGTGTGTGAATATGGTGCTTATGTCATGCCGGAAATCGAAAAATATGCCAATATCACCATGAAAACCGATCTTCCGGAAGAAGACGCATTGATCCTGCCGGAAAAGGTCAATGAGAGAAGATCTCTGCGGGAAAAAGGAAGTATGGGAAAAAGCGGAAACAGACGTTCTTCCGGCAGTTCCCGGCATTTCCGGGGAAGACGGTAAGAGTTGTCAGTAATCAGTGGGCAGTGGTTAGTAATCAGTGGTCAGTAATCAGTGGTCAGTGGTCAGTGGAGAAAATAAATGAGAAAAGAAACTCTGCGTACAGAAGATACAAAAGGCTTTGCCGCCGGTTCATTATACAGGAATTTAGACATCGTTATCGTTCTTGATTCCCTGCGCAGTGCCCATAATACAGGAAATATCTTCCGTATAGCGGATGCAGTGGGGGCGAAAAAGGTCATCTGCTGCAATTATACACCCTCTCCCCCTCATCCGAAATTGGAAAAGACGGCGATGGGGGCAGATAAAAATATTGCTTTTGAACGCTTCCCGGATTCTCTTTCCGCAGTAAGAAGCCTGAAAAAAGAGGGATATTGCTGTGTGGCAGTGGAAGTAGGGGAGGAAAGTATGCCTGTATGGGATTTTCCTTTCCGTTTTCCCCTGGCGATCGTTATGGGCAATGAGGCACTGGGAGTCAATAAAGAGACAATGAAAGAGTGTGACGGACTTGTGGCATTGCCCATGTTCGGAAAAAAGACTTCCATCAATGTTGGAAATTGTGCCGCCGCGGTACTTTATGCCATTATCGGCAAATACGGCAGAACTCAATAAGGGAGAAAAAAATGAAGGCAGCCCTTTACGGAAAAAATTATGAAAAAATAGAGAAACTGCTCCGGTCAAAAGGTGTGGAGATCGTGGAGGCAGCCCGGTGCGATCTTTTGATCTGCTATGGCGGCGATGGCGCGCTTTTAAGTGCGGAACTCCTTTATCCCGGGATCCCTAAAATGCCTGTACGGGATGTGGAAACTGCCCCCCATTGTGCCAGGCACTCTCTGGAACGGCAGATCGATCTTTTACTTTCCGGTTCGCTGGAAACAACATTATTGCCCAAGTTATCCGGGAAAGCCGCCGGAAAGGAATTTTTTGCCCTCAATGATATTTTCATCCACAATAAAAACAGTTTTTCCGCGTTGCGTTATCAGATCAAAATAGATGATGAACTCTATGGAAATGAGATCGTGGGAGACGGCGTGGGGGTTGCCACGGTTCACGGTTCAACAGGGTACTATAAAAGTATCACTCATGGCTCTTTCCGGACGGGCATAGGGCTGGCTTTCAGCAACAGTACGGATATGACCAATCATCTGGTACTGAACGAAAAAAGTGTGATAAAAGTACGGATTTTGCGGGGGCCTGCGGAAATGGCTTTTGATAATTGTGCGGAAACCATTCTTCTGGAAGAGGGGGAAACGGCAGTCATCCGTCAATCAGATAAAGTTTCTGTGGTGCGCAATCTGGCTCTTTTCATGTGTCCGGAGTGCCGCCGTATCCGCCGGGAACAGAGAAAAAACGGGTTTGAAAATATCCCGTTTTAAGTGAATATGCGGGGGGGATGAACTTATGAAAATTCTTGTTAATGCCGGACCAACCAGAGAAAAAATAGATCCTGTACGCTTTATCAGCAATCATTCCAGCGGGAAAATGGGGTATGCCATTGCTGCTGCCGCAGTAAAAATGGGGCATGAAGTCACCCTTGTTTCCGGGCCTGTAACGCTTCCGCCGCCGGAAGGATTGAAAAAATTTATCTCCATCGTCAGTGCCGCAGAAATGGCGGAAATGATGAAAAAAGAGTTCGTTTATGCGGATCTTGCCATATTGTGTGCCGCTGTTGCCGATTACAGACCGGCTCATCCGGAAAATCAGAAGATGAAGAAAAAAGAGGGAAATCTTTTTCTGGAACTGGAACGGACAGAGGATATAGCATTGAGTCTGGGAAAAATGAAGAAAAATGGACAGCTTCTTGCCGGATTTGCCGCAGAAACCAATGATCTGGAAGCCAATGCCCTGACCAAAATGCAGAAAAAGAATTTCGATTTTATAGCAGCAAACGTTGTCGGCGTTCCCGGCAGAGGCTTCGGCGCAGAGGAAAATGCCATTACTCTTTACAAAGCGGATGGCACGAAAAAAGAGTTATCTTTGAAAAGCAAGAAAGAATTGGCAGAGGAACTTCTGGAAGAGTTGCTGAAAAAATAAAAAACGGGGGGATGTATGGCGGAAGGATTGAAAATGCTTGATGATGCAGAAGTTGCAAATATGTCTTTACAGGAGGTCGTTGCCGCCATTGAGTATCACAATCAGAAATACTGGGTGGATTCCGAACCGGAGATCAGTGATGAATCTTACGATCTTCTTGTCCGGCATCTTTCCTTTTTAGATCCCCGGCATGCGCTTCTTTCCCAAGTTCATGCTCCTGTTGTTGCCGGGAACGGCAAAGTCATCCATACAGATCCCATGCTTTCCCTGGATAAGGCATACTCTCTGGATGAGCTTATTTCCTGGGCGGAAAAATTTATCCGTACAAAAAGGGAACTTCTCCTTATCCAGCCCAAATATGACGGGATCTCCGCCATCTGGAAAGATGGAGTATTGGCAACAAGAGGGGACGGAATGGAGGGGGAGGATATTACAGATAAACTCCCGCTTCTGGAACTGGAACACCCGGAAGGAATTTTCCCGCTGGCGGAATTTAAAAAAGATGCAAGAGGGGAGATCGTCATCAGAACAGATGATTTCAAACTCCTTTACAGCAATATCCGCAATAAAAACGGCAGGAGCTATAAAAATCCCCGCAATGCCGTCGCCGGGATCATGGGGCTGAAAGATATTACACTCATGCTTTTGCAGCACGCCAAACTTTCTTTCATAGATTATTCCCTTTACTCCATGCAGTGTACTTTTGAAGAACTGCGGGAAAAATGGGAATTTTTTGTGGAAAAGATCGAAAGTTTGCCCTATCCCATGGATGGGATCGTGATCAAACTGGCGGATCGGGATTACTCCCGTTCTCTGGGCAATACCGCTCACCATCCCAGAGGGGAGATCGCTTTCAAATTTTCCGGCGTAAGGAAAGAAACCATCCTTAAAGATGTGGAATGGAGTTTCGGTAAAAATGCCTTAACTCCCGTTGCCCTTATTGAACCTGTGGAAATCAGCGGAACGACCATCCGGCATGTTTCTTTGCACAATCTTCAAAATATCCTTGACCGGGATATTCATACAGGCGATATCGTTACTGTGGAACGGGCAGGGGATGTGATCCCCTATATTCTGGATTCCCGGCCCGCAGGGGAGGGTATGGAACGGAAAAACTGTATCATTACCCATTGTCCCTCCTGCGGCAGTCTCCTGGTCAGAGATCTTCCGGAATTGCGCTGTCCCAATGCGTCCTGTCCGGAAACGCTCCTTGCCAGACTTGTTGCTTCTGTAAAAAATATCGGGATAGAACATCTTGGCGAACCCAATATCCGCAGGATGATGCAGGTTCTTATGGTTTCCTCCCTGAAAGATATTTTTGCCTTGAAGATAGAAGATATTGCCAGATTGGAAGGTTTTGCGGAAAAATCTGCAAAGAACCTTTTTGAAGAGATCCAATCGGCAAAAAATGTGCCGGATTGGCAGATATTGGCATCTCTCAATATCAAAGGGATCGGGCCGAATATTGCAAAAGGGATTTTGAAAGAACATACTTTGCAGGAATTGGAAAGTATGTCGGAAGAAGAATTGTCTTTGCTGGATCAGATCGGGCCGGAACGGGCATGTGCCATCAAAAAAGAACTTGTCCGGCAGAAAGAGTATCTGGATGAACTTCTGGAAGTCCTTACCGTAAAAGTAAGTAAAAAAGGGCTTGATGGAACTTCGGGCAACGAAGAAAAGCCTGCGATCTGTTTTACAGGAAAGATGCCGGAAAAACGTTCTTATTATGAAAATCTTGCGGCAAAATATGGATATGAAGCGGTGGATTCGGTCACAGGATCGCTTGCTCTTCTTGTTACAGCGGAACTTTCCTCCACATCAAGCAAGATCAAAAAAGCGGAAAAAGCAGGAATAAAAATCATGCTTCTTGATGACTGGCTTGCTTCTCTGAATGAACAGGAAGAAAAAAAGGAAGTGCAAGCAGGAGAGCAGGGAGAGCTTTCTCTTTTTTAAATCTTTTACAAGGAAAATCATGAACTCTTTTTTAATAGAAAAAATGCCGGAAAAATGGCGGGAAACTCTTAAAGAAACTTTATATGCCCCTGCCTTTGCTTCTCTTGCCGCCTTTGTGGAGGAGGAATATAAGAAAGAAGAGATTTTCCCTGCATATAACGAAATCTTTTCCGCCTTTATCCATACTCCTCCTGAAAAGGTGAAAGTTGTGATCCTGGGGCAGGATCCCTATCACGAACCCGGACAGGCGCATGGACTGGCTTTTTCTGTAAAAGACGGGGTCAAATTCCCTCCCTCTCTGCGGAATATTTTTAAGGAATATGAAAGGGATACAAGTTTTCCCACTCCCCGGTCAGGTTCTCTCATCCCCTGGGCAAAGGAGGGGGTATTGCTGTTGAATACGGTTCTGACCGTAAGAAAACATGAAGCCAATTCCCATAAGGGAAAAGGCTGGGAAGAGTTTACGGATGAAGTGATCCGCAGGATCAATGATTTCCCGGAGCATATCGTTTTTCTTTTATGGGGTGCGCCTGCACAGAAAAAGATCCCGCTTATAGATGCGCATAAACATTCTATCATTACTTCTGCTCATCCATCCCCTCTTTCTGCTTACCGGGGCTTTTTCGGCAGTTCCCCGTTTTCTTTATGCAACAAAGCTCTCTTACAGCATGGACGAAAAGAAATAAACTGGAAACTTATTCCATAAAAAACTTTCTTTTTATACAGCAGAAAAAATCTCAACTTTTTGTAAGAAACAAAAGGATCATTGTAGAAATATTGAAAGAAAAATGCAGACATACCGCCGTAAGAATACTGTGACTCCTTAAATAAATTTTCTGACACATATACCCCACAACAAGAAGCGGCAGAAAGACTCCCGGATTGCCGTGAAGCATAGCAAAAAGGATCGTTGTCCCCCATACAGCATACTCTTTTTTCCAGGTAAGGGCAAGTCTTTCAAAAAGGATCATCCGGAAGAACAGTTCTTCTGCAAGAGGTGCAAGAAAAAGTACCGGAACGGCAAAAAGAAGAATGGGAAAAATATCTCCTTTTTCCAACAGATCCTTTATCATCAAAACTCTCTCCTGCACCGGCAGGGATATGGAAAAAATTTGCAATATTTTTTTCTGAATTACTCCAATAAGAAAAACCGGTATCTGTAAAAATATTCCATAAAAAAATGCTTCTGCAAGAAATTCTGCCAACCCTTTTTCGGGAAAAAAATCTTTCTCCGGAAAAAGCGGGAATAATCTTCTTCTTAATGGAAGAGAAAGCTCTTTTGCCATAATTAGCCTTGTGAAAATGGCAATGAAGATCACCGGCAGAAAAAAGATGAGTCCGGCAGAAAAATCCGGAAAAACAGTATCGGACTTTTCCGGTGCTGTACTTAAAAATGCTGAAACAAAAAGTGAGGAAAGAATAAAGGAAACAAGGAAAGAAAGTGCCGTACAGTAAAAACTTGCTTCCACAATTTTTCTGCAATCGGGATCTTCTTTTATTTCCTGTAAAAAATAATCCCCTTTTTCCGGGGGTTTTTCACAGAAAAAGGGGAGGAAATTTTTTTGTTTCATAGAAAGATCAGGAAAGAATAAAGTTTGCTCCGAGAGAAATAAAATCCACAAAGAAGTCCGGGTATGTCACCGATGCGGATTGCGCATCACTTATCAGACTTTCCCCGTCCAGAGCCATCGCTCCGCAGGCAAGTGCCATGGCAATACGGTGATCTTTATGACTGCAAAGAGTTTGAGAGGCTTTTGCCGTTCCGCCGTGAACGATAAGAGTATCCGGCGTTTCTTCGCATTTTACACCCATTTTGGCAAGTTCTTCTGCCATACAATGGATCCTGTCCGTTTCTTTCATTCTTGCCTGTGCCACATTGGTAAAAGTGCTTTTCCCATCGGCAAAGGCTGCGGCAACTGCCAGAGCAGGCAATGCGTCCGGGGTGGCATTGAGATCTGCTTCGATCGCTTTGAGTTTATGCGGCCCTTTGATAGTCGTTATGCCGTTTTCTGTAACAAGTTTCACACCCATTTTTTCAAAAAGGGCAAAGACGGCTTTATCCCCCTGGGGATCATCAAAATCCAATGCGGGAACACTTATTTCACTGCCTGTGACCGCTGCCGCAAGAAGTGGAAATGCCGCTGTGGAAAAGTCTGTGGGAATGGTGGTGGTAAAAGGAGTATATCTCTGATTGCCTTTGATATGAAATTCCGTAAGAGCGGAACTTGCTTCAAAGGAGATATTCTGCTTTTTCAACCAGGATAAAGTCATTGCCACATAGGGGAGTTCATTGCCGTTGTTTACAAGGATCTGGGTATCTTCTTTCAAAAGCGGCGCAATAAGAAGAAGGGCGGAAACATACTGGGAGGAAGTGCCATCTACTGTAACAAATCCTCCGTGGACAGGCCCCTGAACAGAAAGCGGACAACACCCTGTATCGGAAAGAACCGTATTCGCCCCCAGACTTTTCAAGGCGTCGATAAGGGCAACTTCCTTTCTTGTCCGCAAAGAGTCGTCCCCATCCAGAGTCACCTTGAAAGAGGCAAGGGAGGAGAGGGCTGTAAAAAAATTCAATCCTGTTCCGGAATTGCCCAGATCCAGTTTGCCGTGGGAGGGTTCAAGGAGGTTGCCACCTGTTCCGGCAATACGCCAGATGGTATCATCGCCCCGTTTGATCCATGCCCCCAGTGTGGAGGCTGCTTCCAGACAGGAAACGGTATCATCGGAACAGAGAGGATTTTTTATGGTACTTATCCCATCGGAAAGAAGTGCCAGCACAATGGCCCGGATGGTATGGGATTTTGAACCGGGAATATTGATACAGCCATTTAGTTTGCTTTTACGGACTTTCAAATCCATTTTTTGATCCTTTCTTTCAGAAAAATCCTGCCGGAAATATATACAGCCGTCTGTCCGGAACCGGGCAGACGGCGGTAAATGCGATCGGGAAAAGATTATTTGTAAATCTTTTCGTCAAGATAGCTGCGCAAGTTGGAAAGAGAGACTCTTTCCTGTGCCATGGTATCTCTTTCACGGACAGTTACAGCGTTATCTGTATCGGAATCGAAGTCATAGGTGACGCAGAAGGGTGTCCCGATCTCGTCCTGTCTTCTGTAACGTTTGCCGATATTTCCGGTAACATCCAGTTCTGTACGGTAGAAGTTGCAGAGATCTTTCTGCAAAGCATCCGCTTTTTCGTTGAGTTTCTTGGAAAGAGGCATGACCGCAACCTGGACAGGAGCGATCATGGGGGTGAGGTGGAGAACGATTCTCACATCATCATCCATGCCTTCTTTCTTTGTGGGAGCCTTGTCTTCATCGTAAGCCTGGGCAAGTGTGGCAAGAAGCATACGGTCAAGACCCACAGAAGTTTCCACAACGGTAGGCAGATATTTTTTGTTGGTAAGCTGATCCAGATATTCCAGATTTTCCTGACTGAATTCCTGATGGCGGGACATATCCCATGTGCCGCGGTGATGGATCCCTTCCAGTTCGCCCCAGCCGAAAGGATATTTGAATTCGATATCCACAGCTGCTTTTGCATAGTGGGCAAGAGTGTCATGGTCGTGGAATTGGAGGCAATCGCTCTTGAAACCAAGTTTGGTGGTATAGAACTTCATACGTTCTTCTTTCCAGAAATCATACCATTTCATGGAGTCCTCTTCGGAGCAGAAGAATTCCATTTCCATCTGGGTAAATTCTCTGGAACGGAAGGTGAAGTTTCTGGGAGTGATCTCATTACGGAAAGATTTTCCGATCTGGGCGATACCGAGGGGGAGCTGTTTGCGTGTGGCAATACGGATGAGATGGAAGTCCGTAAAGATGGGCTGACAGGTTTCTGCACGCAGGTAGGCTACATGATCTTCGTCAAAAACAGGCCCCACATAGGTTTTCAGCATAAGATTGAATTCTCTGGGGGGGGTCAGGTTTTTAGAACCGCAGTTGGAGCAGGTTGTGGGGTCTTCCATCTGGTCAACACGGTATCTGGTCTTGCAGTCCTTGCAGTCGCACATGATGTCGGAGAAACGGTCAATGTGTCCGGAAGCCTTCCATGTACGGGGATGACAGATGATGGTGGAATCCAAGCCCACTACATTGTCTCTTGTGGTGACCATATATTTCCACCACAACTGCTGTACGGCATTTTTGAACTCGATCCCGTAAGGACCATAGTCCCAGAACCCATTGTAACCGCCGTAAATTTCAGAACTCTGGAAGATGAAACCGCGTCTTTTGCACAAGGAGACGATCTTTTCCATAAGATCGTTTTCGCTGTTGACGATTGCCATAAGAAAACCTTCTTTCTGTTTTTATGTTGTATGTTGATATTGATGTATTTTTATCTATTGGAATATATAATATACTGCATTTTCCGATTTTTTCAAGAGAAATACCGAAGAAAGAAAAGAAAGGAAAACGGGAAAAGACAGTGTGCCGGATGAAGTGGACGATCACCGCATGGGATTGATTCCCTTGCGTCTGCCGGGACCGTTGCCGCCGGGCCAATCGTTGCAGTGATCGCGGTTCAGGGTATCGGTGACATGCCGGATGAAATTTCCGAATTCGTCAAATTCATCGTGTCCTGTTGCTTCTGCATTCAGCCACGCCCGACCCTGTTCCCTGTATTCCGGAGAATCCAGAAGCCGGAGGGCATCCACAATGGGATCGACCATGACCGCTTCTTCCGCAGGCAGTTTCCCCATCGCTTCTTCAATACTGCCGGATTGTCCCAGTGCCGGAAGATATTTTGTGATATACAGCACCCAGGCATAATCATACATAGGTAAGCCTTCCGGACATTCCAGTGCTACCGGGATGAGGGTGACTGTTTCAAAAACCGGCAGAACAAGTCTTGCCTCATAGGGAGGACGCTTTGCCCCTGATTGCAGTTCCAGACGCCCGAAAGGTTTGGCAACGGCATCAAAGGCAATGCTGGAAATATTACTGCTGTTTCTGATCCCTTTGCCGGCATCTCGCATATATTCATTCATTCTGCGGCTCTTTTCCCTTTTTGTGCCGAAAGTGAGGTTTGTGCTGAAATCAAAACGGGAGGTAAGAGTCTGCATGGGAACATGGACTGCAAAATAGGACAATGCTCCGGAAGTATATGCCGCCCCCTCCCGGAATGGCGCACGGAAATTGGCTTCCAAGTCTTTGATATCGCTGTACGGCAGCCAATCTTCGCCGAAAACCGCCCAGGTGAGGGCGGGCAGGGGATTGAATTTCAAATCATCATCGTCAGTGGCTCTGCCGCTTTCGGTCACAGGATCCATCTGATTGTAACTATTGATCAGTTTTTCTCTGTCATTACCTTTGAATTGATCGATCTGGAAATCTCCGGGAGTACCTTTGGCAATAAGGGAATTTGCCTCTTTTCTTTTTGCGGCAAAGGTCTTTTTCCCTAAATCATCGTCTTTTTTTCTCGGCGGGAGGTATTCCACAGATAAACTCATGATCTCCGATCCTGTCATCAGCTTCTGGTTTTTCCTGTCCTGTACGATATTGCCCCACCACCGGGAAGTCCAGGCGGCATCCACCAGAACCTTGATGATACACCAATCCCTGCCCAGAATGGCATCAATAATGCCTTTGCTCTGGATATAACTTATGTAATTGGGATTGGTGGGCGGGTCGGTATAAAGTTTCGGCAGTCCGATAAGATTGACATTTGTCCCTACGGCGATCCCTTTATTGCCCTGCCGGATGGCGGAAAGCATATTGATATAGGGTATTCTCCATTTATAGCCGAAATATTCCTGTTTGACAAAATCATCCAGTACATAAAAATTTTCATTGGTCAGGAATTGCAGCATCTGGTTGATGAACTTGATACAATCTTTATTGTAGGATAATCCATTGTTTTTTGCCGCCTGCTGTGCTGCACCGAAGCCCACAAGGGGACCGACAAAACTTGTACGCAACTGCATCTGACACAATGTATCCGATGCCGCTTCCAGTTGATAGAATTCATCTATTGCCCGGTCTATACTTTTCTGTGTGATATTGCCGAACTCATCTTTCTCCACTTTCATAAAGGAATCCGGACTTTTATTTATTCCGTAATCCGGATCGGAAATGAGAACTGTACACGCCTTGACAAGATTAAGTTCGCCGATAAGATTCAGAGAGTGTTTCTGCCAGTTCGCCCCGGTCAAAGCGGCACTGTCGATGGCTGCCATGGTTTTGGTTTTGCCCCGGATGATCCTCTGCACATCAAAGAGAATAAGGATGCCGGTCACAATAAGGATAAGAGCCATTACACCGAGGATCAGAACCTGCCCGTGGGTCTTTTTCAGCCCTTTCAAATGGAATTTTTTCCGGAGGGGAAAAAGAAATCTTTTCATTATTTATTCCCTCCCAGCTGCAGAAATGTTACAGCATGATCCCGCATGGAGGCTTCTCCTGTCAGATCAAGATCGCCAAAGAAAAAGTTTGTTTTGGCGGAATGGGATTCATTTTCGGGGATATATCTTGACTGGATCACGGTTTTTCCGCTGGAATTATAACTGTTTTGCAGAAGAAGTGCGTAATTATGGAATTTTGTGTTTACTTTTGCCATAGAGCCTGTACTGGAAACGGTATGATTGAATGTTGTGCTGAATCCGGCATTTTTAAATTCATCCATTCTGTTGCCTGTTGCACCGAACCAGTTTTCATACTCCAGAAAACGCCACCCCACAAGATAGGAATTGATATAAGACCTCTCTTTGCGGATGGGGTTATCAGCTCCTTTTTCTATTACCGGAGTAACAATATTGCCGGATGCTCCGATGGCACTTACCTGTATGGCACGGCGTACCAGGTACTCTTTAAAGCCTACGGCATGGGAACGCACTCCCCGCAAGGCTGCATAGTCTGTCAGCATCCGGGCAACAGCAAAGTAGAAAAATTGCAGCAGTATCCCCAGAACAAGGAATATGACAAACATGGCAAGCAGCGATTCCAGAATTGCGGAGCCGCGGATATGTTTTGAAGCGTGCCGCATACAGTTTCTCCGGAAAAATAACTGTGCAGGACGGAATTCTTCCCGTCCTGCCCGTATGGGTATTTGGAAATTTGTGACGCGATCAGATCCCGTCAGCATCCATATTTTTGAGGATCTCGGCAGATTCGTTGCCCTGGACTTCCTGTGCTGCATTTTGGGAACCAAGAGAACTGGCTGCTCCGGCAACAAGTGTACGGATACGGTCGGAGAAAATCCCGATGATGGCAAGGGCTGCGATCGCCACCACAACAACGATGATGATGTATTCTACGATGGCCTGTCCTTTTCTGCCTTTTCTTGTCATTTGCATTTTCATTTTTTTCTCTCCTTTTTTAAGGTTGTTCTATGTTGTTATATTCAATCTTTCGCATATAAAGTCATGGCATCATAGGGGATGGGATTCGGCTCCCATGCCACAAGGCCGATGAGCCTTGCACCGTAATTGGTGAATGCACCCAGAAACAGGAGAAGGGTCACAAGCACTACAAGGGTCATGACCATCATAAGGGCATATTCCGCTATCGCCTGTCCTTTTTCCCGTTTTCTTTTCATTCCGGAAAACATTTTTTCACCCGTTTTTTGCACAAATGCCACAGTTTTCTACAATAATGTATTCTTTCAAAAGAAAAAAGCAAATAAAAATTCTTTTAACTTTGAATTTTTTTTTTGATTTATTCCTTTTCCAACGCTTTTTCCTCTTCCTGTGCGATGAGTCCATCCTTCAAGTGGATGATCCGGTCGGAAAGAGAAGCCACATAATGATCATGGGTCACCATGATGATGCTTACCCCGTCTTTGTGGATCTCTCTGAATAATTCCAATATCCCCTGACCCGTTACAGAATCCAGATTTCCCGTAGGCTCATCGGCAAGGATGAGACAGGGATCATTGATGAGACTTCTGGCAATGGCGGCACGCTGCTGCTCCCCGCCGGAAAGTTCGTTGGGCCGGTGGTGGAATCTGTGGGATAATCCCATCTTTTCCAAAAGAGAAAGAGCTTTTTCCCTTACTGCCTTTTTGTTCTTGCCATCCAGAAGCGCAGGGAGCATCACATTTTCGCAAATGGTAAGTTCCGGAAGCATGTGGTAGGATTGAAAAACGAACCCCAGATTTTTTCTGCGGAAAACCACAGAAGAAGAGGCGGAAAGACTGGAAAGATCCGTTCCGTCAATATATACTTTCCCAGTATCCGGTCTGGAAAGTCCGCCCAGGATATCCAGCAATGTGGTCTTTCCGCTTCCGGATGCTCCGCAAAGGGCGATCCATTCCCCTTTGGAAAGAGAGAAACTCACATTTTTGAGAACCTGGATATTTCTTGAACTCAAACGGAAACTTTTACTTAAATGTTCCGCAAGGACAAAAGGAGGTTTTTCCACTGTTTCCAAAGTATTTTCAAGGGTATTTTCAAGAGTGTTTTCCATGAGAGATCTCCTTTTATTCGTAACGCAATGCTTTTGCCGGATCCAGTCTTGCCGCCCGTATTGCCGGAATCACTGCTCCGAGAGTACAGAGAAGTATGGAAATCGCCGCAATAAGGACAAGATCGGAAATGATGATATTGGCAGGCAGTTCATTGAAAACATAAAACTCTTTGGGGAAGATCTCCTGACCTGTGACAAAACGCAAGCCTTTCAGGATCAGCATACGGTATTTGACCACAAGTGAGCCTGAAACAACTCCTGCCGCCGTTCCCAGAAAACCTACAAAAAATCCCTGAAGGATGAAAATCCTGCAAACTGTTCCGGAAGACGCTCCAACGGCTTTTAAAAGCCCGATCTCCTTTGTTTTCTGGATGACCGTGGTAATAAGGGTATTGGTAATACTGAATGCGGCAACAAGGACAATAAAGATAAGAAGGAAGAACTGCATACTTTTTTCCACTTGCAGTACATCCAGCAGTCTTTTATTGAGCTGCTGCCAGGAGTCGATGCGGCAGAGCGGAGCTTTTATTTTCAAGCCCTCTGTAACTTTTTTCATAAAAGGATTCATCCGGAAGGGATCGCGTGTCCAGACGTAAATGCTTGTGGCGATCCCCCAGTCCAGATTCAATAACTCATTGGCGTCGTCAATATTCAGAAAAATAAAATCCCTGTCGAAATCGTATTTGCCGAAATTGGAGATGCCTGAAACGGTAAATTCCGTAGGCAGATATAACTTTGCATTTTCCGCCAGCGCAAGATTGCCGTTTTTATCCTTTTTCACCAGACGGGAAAGATTGGTGGAGGAGTGGATAAGCAGTTTATCTCCCACGGAAAGCCCCATGTGACGGGCAACAACGTAACTTATGATGATTTCCCCGTGTTTCAGGGAAAATTTCCCCTGTTCAATAACTTCGGACAGCTTGAAAGACTCCGGCTGTTTTGCCGGATCAAGTCCGATCATTACTTTTGGTACAAAGTCTGTTTTCGTTTGCAGCAGAACTGCGGAAAGGGTGACCGGAAGAGCTGTCCCTCCCGCTTTTTCCACAATGGAACAGATCTCCTCCACATTGCCTATTGCCATAGTATTATATACCGGGCGGATCTGGGCGTGGGAGGTGGTGTCCAGCAACTTTTCCCGCATCTTATCGGAAAAACCTGTCATAACAGCAAGAACCACAATGAGTACCGCCACCCCCAGGGCTACGCCTATGACTGAAATGAGGGTAATGACCGAAACGGCACTCCGTTTGGGTTTAAAATATTTCCATGCAAGAAAAAGTTCCGCAGTTTGTTTCATAATGATCTCATCCTTTTTTATTAATAGTCTCATAAGTAAGGTAATTTACCACATCTTTTGCTCTTTTGCATCCTCCATACTGAAAAAATATAAAAAAAATCTTTTCATTTTCTGATTTTTGTGCTATATTAGCAGTATGAAAACGAAAATTTACCAAACTCTTGAAAAATATTTCCATTATACTTCTTTTCTGGATCATCAGGAAGAGATCGTTTCTTCCATCCTTTCCGGAGAGGATCTCTGTGTGGTCATGCCCACCGGCGCAGGCAAATCCCTCTGTTACCAGCTGCCGCTTCTTATGAAAGACTCTTACGGGATCATCGTTTCCCCCCTTATTTCCCTTATGAAAGATCAGGTGGATTCTTTACAGGAAAAGGGGATCCCCGCCGCCTTTATCAATACGACTGTGCCTATGGCGGAACAGTTTGAGATCTTACGCCGGACGGAAGCAGGAAAAGTAAAACTTTTATATGTTGCCCCGGAACGGTTCCAGACCCCCTCTTTCCGTTCCTTTCTTTCCTCCCATGTGCCGGAAACCCTTATTGTGGATGAAGCACACTGTATCAGCCAGTGGGGACACGATTTTCGGCCCTCCTATCTGAAACTTGGCGAGGTGTTGAAAGAATACAATATCCCCCAGGTATGTGCTTTTACGGCAACTGCAACGAAAATCGTCAGGGAGGATATCCTTTCCCAGCTGGGAAGAAAAGATATGGCATTATATGTTGCCGGATTCCAGAGACCCAATCTTGCTTTTTCCGTGAAAGAGGTCTCCGGGGCGGCGGATAAAAATCTGCAATTGGCACGCCTTTTGAAAAAGAAACTGCCTACAATTATCTATACTTCCACAAGAAAGGCTGTGGAACAGCTTAAAGAGGAGTTTGACTGTATCGCCTACCACGGCGGTATGAGCGATGCGGAACGAACAGCAGCCCAGGAGCGTTTCATGAATGAGGAAGCCCCTGTCCTTGCCGCCACCAATGCTTTCGGTATGGGCATCGACCGGCCGGATGTACGGCAGGTGATCCATTACAATATCCCCGGATCTGTTGAAGCCTATTATCAGGAGGCGGGGCGTGCCGGGAGAGACGGGGAAAAGGCAGAGTGCATCCTCTTTTTCAGTTATGCAGACCGTTACACACAGGAATTTCTTATTGATATGAATAATCCTCCGGAAAGCATGGTGCATAAGGTTTACGGTGTATTGCGGGCTGAATATAAAAAGACCTCTTCCCCTCTTATCCAGCTTTCCCACAGCGAAATAAAGGAAAAGATCCCGGATATGAAAAATGACGGGATCGTTTCTGCGTGTCTTTCCATTCTGGAACAGAATAACTATATCGGACGCGCCTATGAAAGTGATCCTTCCGTCACGTTGCGTCTTGTGGGCGATATGGAACTTCTTGCAGAAAAAAACGCTTTGGAAAATACCCAGAGAAGCCGTTTTGTCAGCCGGTTCCTGAAAAAGTACGGCAAACGGGCATTTCTGGAATATAAATATTCTTTTATGGAATTATCCTCCATAACCTCTCTTTCCGTGGAGCAGATCAAAAGGGTGCTTCATGCTTTACAGGGAGAGTGTCTGCAATATACTCTCCCTTTCCGGGGGCGGACGATCGAACTTTTAAAACCCGATGAGGCTTCTTTGCAAATCGATTTTACCCCGTATAAACAGAAATATGAGCAGGAAACCGGCCGTCTGGAAGATATGATCTCCTATGCCAATACCCGTTCCTGCCGTCAGGCGCATCTGATTGCTTATTTCGGGGAGGATTCTTTATGGAAGTGCGGCTGTTGCGATCATTGTGCGGAAAGTATCGCCGTCACAAGCAGAAGAAAACTTCTCACACAGGATGAACTGGACAGTTGTCATGTTATTCTTCTTGCGGTAAAAGCCTTCCGCGGACGGCTGGGCAGAGGACGCATAAGTCAGATCCTTGCGGGGAAACGCTCGGCGGATCTTGTAAATGCCGGTTATACGGAAAATGCCTGTTTCGGTATTCTTGCCTCCCTCAAACAAAATGGTGTGCTTACTTACATCAATGCCCTTGAAGAAGAGGGCTTTTTACAGACCACAGGGGACAGCCGTTATCCCTGTCTGGGACTTACAGACAAGGGAAGAAATTTTCTTGCCGATGGCTGTAAAGGACCTCTTACCCTGAATCTTTCACCGGAGAAAAAGACATCGTCTCCGGTAAATAAAAGAAAATTTTACGGAAAAAAATATTATTGAAATATTTTCCGGCATCCGGGGGGATGAGAGACTTTCCCCCGGTTTCTGTTTTGCAGAAAGTGCTTTCAACAGTATGGTTGCAGGCAATAGCTGTGTTTTTTTTCTTTATCCTTTGATATATTTATCGGCAAGATCCATATAGACCTCCCAATCCAAAGGAGTCTGATCGTGTTTGCCTTCTCTGATGTGATAACTTACAATATTATATATCCCTTTTCCCGGAGCGGGCATTTCCCCGGTCCCCAAACCTGCAAAACCGAAAAGGTTGTAGACCGGGGCAACACTCACACAGGAGAGAAATTCTCCTCTGGGATCAGCCCACTGATCCAGAGTGGCACTTGCCACTGCAAGAGGTCTGGGGGCGGCAAGGGCAAGAAGAAAATGCTGATCAAAGGGCATTTCATCCAGTCTGCCCATAAATTCCGCAAACCCCTTTACGAACCAGTAGGAGGGATTTTCCGGACCGGCGATGGTGGCGATAGTTTCCCCGAAATTGCGTCTGGTAAGAGCTGCTCCGCAGCAGCCGGAATCGTTGGAAATGACCATTTTGAATCTTTCATCAATACCTCCCGCCCACAAAGAAGTCTTGCCCAGCCGGGAATGACCGTGGAGAATGATTTTATCAGCATTTACTTCCTTATCCTGTTCCAGATAGTCGGCGATACGGGATAATCCCCATGCCCATACTCCAATGGCGGAATATTCTTCCAGCGGACCGTAATGCAGAGAAAGCCCTTCTTTAAAAAGGTTCAATGCTCCTTTATCCCATCTGTTGGGCATATCCGGCATGATGTCGTGGTAATTGGCTGTAATGGAGGCATAGCCTCTTCTGACACATTCGGCAAAATCCCAGCGGTCATTCTGATTGCCTCTGGCAAATTGGTTTTCCGGATGACCGGGGCGTCTTACAGCAGTTATTCTCACATCCTCTTCATTGGTGCAGGCGTGATTTCCCTGAAAATTGAGACCGGCAAAAACCGGGGGAGGGGTACTGGTATTTTTCGGGATATACATAAGAAGATCAAAGTGGAAACTTCTGCCGTTTTCCATACCTGCCCAGATCCGGATCTCCTTACGGATGGCAGTATTATTGAGGGCATCCTCTTTTCTGGAAAGAAGTTCAAAATGCAGGTGGTCGGGGGCGGGAATGATTTTTCCATAAATATTTTTCTGCAGAATATCCAGGATTTCTTTCCTGCGTTCCTGCCACATTTCCTTATCTGTCACCATTCTGCCGTCTGTCATGCGTAAAAGTTCCGGCAACGTATAGGGGGAGACTTTTGCTTCATCATAATTGGTCATTGCCAGCCGTTCTTTTTTAGGTGTGGCAAATACCTGTGCCTTTGTCAGGGAAAGAAGATCGGGATTACTCATGATATTGCTCCATATTGGTTGATTTTGTTCTTCGTGGGGTTTAATATATCTTGCAAAGATATTTTTTCAATGCAAATATAAAAATATTTCTTCCCCTGTTGCTTGACATTGCCTGTTTCTCTGTTATATTGACATGTGAAACAGAGAACAACTTATTATAGAAAAGGAGTATATCATGGCACGCAATATGCACAAGTACGAAGATCTCACCCCTAATGAATTTGATATGGAAAAGGAGAAAGCCTCCATTATTTATCTCGCCTCCGGGCCGCTGGAATACCATGAAGGATGCAATGCGCTGGGGGTGGATCTTTTAAAAGGATATAACTGGTGTCTCAAAGCCGCGGAAAAAACCGGCGGGATCGTATTTCCTCCGCTTCCTGTGGCTCCGGACTGGGTCTGGCCTCTGGATAACTGGGATCAGCTGCGGGCAAGATGGAAAACTGTCCGATTCGGTGAATATACAAGAGTACCTCTCCTTTATCCGGGTGTCATGTTCAGCAGGGATACCACAGAACGGGTTTTCCGGGAATTGCTGGAAACTTTTTCTGATTTTCTCGGTTTCAAACTGTGTGTGATGGTCGGTTCCCATGGGCCTTCCGGTCAGCTTGTAAAAAATATTATTGCAAGGGAAAACGGGCATTGCACGGAAAAGGAACAGGCTCCCAAAGAGTTTTCCAAAGGCGGAAAATATCGTAATATGGAAGTTTTGACGGTGGGAAGTCTGGATTACAGTATTGATTTTATCCGGGAACATTATGAAAAAAACAAGATCGCAAGGATCGGACACGGCGGAATGTGGGAAGCTGCCTACAACTATGCGGTCAATCCGGAATATTTCCAGATGAAATACCTTGATAAGGATAAATATCCCCAGCATTACGGAGCTTTGACCGAAGAGTATTATTCTGATGAAGGACCTGTCACCCACGGCCCGGAAGAAGATTATATGCCTGCTTCCTGGAAATCCGGCATCGGCTGTTTGAGACCTTTCCTTTCTGAATACAGAAAGTTCACTCCTGAATTTGCAGAAGAACTGGAAAGGATCACTGTGGAAAGAATGGCGCAGGAAGTTTCTGAAAAATATGCTTCCATTCTTGCAGAAGAAAAGAAATGATTTCTGCTTTGTATCGGGGAGAACTGTAAAAAAAACGGTTTCTCCCCGTTTTCTTTTACATAGATGCACAAAATCCCGGAATGAAAATATCAAGTGTCATTTGGTGTCACGGAAAATTTCAGAAAAGAGAAAAATGCGGCAAAAAGGCAGTGTTGCCATTGAGGAAATATGCAATCATAGTAATATACTCTGAAAAATAACTTTTTCAAGTTGTTTTATCAAGAAATCGAAAAGGTTTTTGCAAAAAAATATCCCCTGCTTTTTTTTATAAGAAAAAACAGGGGTTTTTCTTGACAAAAGTATGAAAATGAGGCATATTATATGGCGAATGTAATTAACAGAAAATAATCATATCTGAAAGGACGTTTCTTATGCCTAAACGCACAGACATCAACAAAATCCTTATTATCGGCTCCGGCCCCATCATCATCGGTCAGGCTTGCGAATTTGACTATTCCGGCACACAGGCCTGCAAAGCATTGCGGGAAGAAGGCTATGAGATCGTTCTGGTAAACAGCAATCCTGCTACCATTATGACCGACCCCGGTATGGCGGATCATACCTATATCGAACCTCTGACCGCTATGAGAGTGGAACAGGTCATTGCCAAAGAGCGTCCTGATGCCCTGTTGCCCAATCTGGGCGGTCAGACTGCTCTTAATCTTGCTTCTGAACTTGCCGACAAAGGCATCCTTGCCAAATATGATGTGAAAGTTATCGGTGTGGATCTGGAAGCCATCAAACGCGGTGAAGACCGTATCGAATTTAAAAAAGCCATGGCGGAACTGGGCGTACCTGTTCCCGGTTCTGAACCTGCCTACTCTGTGGAAGAAGCCGAAGAGATCGCTGCCAAACTGGGATATCCTGTTGTACTGCGTCCTGCCTACACCATGGGCGGTACAGGCGGCGGGATCGTCTATAATGTGGAAGAATTGCGGGAAGTGACCACCCGCGGACTTGCCGCAAGTCTTATCCATCAGGTGCTTGTGGAAGAGTGTGTGCTGGGCTGGGAAGAACTGGAAGTGGAAGTGGTGAGAGATGCCACCGGCAAAAAAATCTCTGTCTGCTTTATTGAGAATGTTGACCCCATGGGCGTACATACCGGCGACAGTTTCTGTGTTGCCCCCATGCTTACCGTACCGGATTCCGTTAAAGAACGCCTGAAAGATTATGCTTTCCGTATCGTGGATGCCATCGGCGTTACCGGCGGAACGAATGTGCAGTTTGCCCACAACCGTGTGGATGACCGTATTGCTGTTATTGAGATCAATCCCCGTACCTCCCGTTCTTCCGCGCTTGCCTCCAAAGCCACCGGATTTCCTATCGCCCATGTTTCCACCAAACTTGCGGCAGGATTCAATCTGGATGAGTTTCCCTATTGGAGAGGCGGTACACTGGATAAATATGAACCCTATGGAGATTATGTTGTTGTAAAATTTGCCCGCTGGGCATTTGAAAAATTCCCCCAGGCAAAATGCACACTGGGTACCCAGATGAAAGCTGTGGGGGAAGTTATGTCCATCGGTCAGAACTTCAAAGAAGCCTTCCAGAAAGCCATCCGTTCTCTGGAAATCGGCAGAGCCGGTCTGGGACAGGTGAAAGAATTTAAAGACAAGACTTTGGAAGAACTCCGTTCCCTGCTTGCTGTGGGTGCCACCAATGAACGGTTCTTCATCATCTATGAAGGTATGCTTAAAGGAATGACTGTGGAAGAAGTCATCAAAGAGACCTCCATTACTCCTTACTTCATTGAACAGATGAAAGAGATCGCCGATCTGGAACTGGAACTCAAAAAATATACATTCCCCGCATTGTCCGATGAACTTTTGAAGAAGGCCAAACTTTTCGGCTTCTCCGATAAATACCTTGCCAGGCTCTTCAATGTGCCGGAGAAAAATATCCGTACAAAACGCCTTGCATACGGCGTGAAAGCCAAATTCCGCGAGGTGAAAGTTTCCGGCGTGGAAAATGCTTCTTATTACTACTCCACCTATGCGGATGTTGCGGATGAATCTCCTGTTTCCAACAGAAGAAAGATCCTTGTTCTGGGCGGTGGTCCCAACCGTATCGGTCAGGGGATCGAGTTTGACTATACCTGCGTACATGCAGCCTTTACTCTCCGGGATCACGATTATGATTCCATCATGGTCAACTGCAACCCTGAAACGGTTTCCACTGACTATGATACCAGTAACAAA
>JAGBXB010000044.1 GCA_017629515.1 Lentisphaeria bacterium
CGGAGCAGTTTTTTGTGATCTTTTTGTCTTTTATGCCACACTGGACGCAGAGATCATACAGGATTTCAAACTTTCCATTCCCGTCGTCCTGAAAGATTTTGATGATGTGAAATGGTGCGTGCGTCTTCATCCGGAAAAAGTGGATGCCACGATCATTCAGGCAGTTCCCCCGGAAAGATTCCTGCCGCAGGATGCGGATCGTTCCTTTGACGGAAAACTTTTTGCCCAGACCAATTTCAATGCCATGCGGAAAAAAGGTCCTTCCTTCTTTGCGGAATTTCTTATGGAAGGCAATAACTCCCTTTTCAACTATACCCTCAATGATACAGCTTCTTCTGTCACCCGTACGGAAGATGGTTTTGTTGCCGAGTGGAATTTCCAGAAAACTCCGGCAGGCGGGCGTTCTTTCCCGCCGCTTCACTGGCGGAACCGTCTTGCCTTTCTTTTGCGTCCTGCCGGAGTGAAACGCAATCTTCCCCCCATGGGGATCATTCATTTTATTGATAATGCCTCCCATTATCCCACAGTCTCCCAGATCAAAGCCTTTGCGCAGGCCGGGACAAAAATATTGATATTGCATGAATGGTGGCGTTTTGATGTGCAGAACGGGGGAATACCTTTTGATGAAAAAAAATTCCGGAATACAGTGCGTCTTGCCCATAAATACGGTATTCGGGTGGCTCCCTACATCCGGGGCAATGAGATCTCTGCCAGGGAGGATGCTGCCAGCTGGTTTGATGCCCGTCTTATCAAAAATTTCGACGGACTTTATATGGATTACGGAGGACCTTTCGGGTATGCTTATGCGCCGGATGAAAACTTCCCCGGAGGAAGGATCGCTTTCCGTGAGTATTATAAAAGTATGCGTGCATTGCGGGAAAGAGTGGGGAAAGACGGTGTGTTTTTCAGTCACACCGGAACCGGTTATTCCGGGATAGCCTCATCCTTTTTTACCGGATTTGTTTCCGGGGAAGGGGAACGGGGCATCCTTGTAAGGGGACGCAGAGAACATGAGTATTTTACCATGTCTGCGGTAAGTCCCGGTTCCATGTGGACGGCAGCTTTCCCGGAATACAGTTCATTGCGTATGACCCCTTTCCTTGCCGCCGCCGTGCAGATCCCCCATCAGCCCATAGGGATACAGGCGGATTCCTCCTCCCTGCGTCATCCCCCTGTTCCGGGCCTGCATGATGAGGCTTTCCGGGAACTTCTTTATATCTGGAGTCTGCTTGGGGGAGGGGACAGGACCTCTTTTGCGTATTATACAGACTTCAACAGCCGGAATGTTTTTGCCAAGAGTGATCCTTTTGAAACCGCCCATACCCTGATTCTTGTTCCCGGTGGAAAATACGGTATCATGACTCTTTCCAACTGTTCCGGAAAAGAGATGGAAGTAAAGGCTTCCTTTAAATTGAACGGCAATTTCAGTAAATATAAATTCTTTGCTGTTCCGGGGCAGAAAGATCCGGCAAAGGTAAAGAAACTTGCTCCTCACGAAGTCGTTGGCTGTATTGTTGCTTTTGATAAAGAAACCGCGGAAAAGGTGCTGAAAAAATATCCCCGCAGTGTGCTGTACTCCGGAAAGGAAGTAAAGGAACATCTTGCCCTTGTGGATGAACAGCGTTCATACAGGCTTTCCGCAGTTCCTTCAAAGAAAAATCTTTTTACGGTGCATATTCCCATGCGGATATTAAGTCACGAAAAAAGTCTTCTGGAAGATCTTTACGATCTTGTTTTTGCATTGCAGGAAGTAAAGAAAGACGGAACGGTGAAGGAATATGGTTATCTCTCCAAAAAGGGACTTGTGAAAGAGATCCCCCCGGCAGAAGAGAGTTTGAAACCCGGTGATTATGCCGCAAAAATGGATCTTTCCCGTATTCTGGGAAAAGGGGAACATGATATAAGGATCTATTCCACCAATAAAGGGATCCCTTTTTATTCCTATTTCATTGCCGATGTGGAATGGGATGAGGGCGTGAAGAAAGTAATGTTCATGAATGAAGTGGAATCTGTGAGATCGTTTCTTTCCTGGCATGTTTCTGTAAAATAAAAATTTTTCTGAAATAAAAAACTGCTTTTTGCCGGAGAATTTTCCGGAGGAAGCAGTTTTTTTATACGCAAATAAGGTTGAAGTGAATGAAAAAACATAAAAAAGAGAGAATAATTTCTTGTCATTCTTGAAAAGACGCTATTAATAAGTTATAGTAATTCCCTCTTTCTGTATAAAAAATTTTTACAACATACCAACAACAAAAAAAAGGAAGAAAAATGAAGAAAGTAAAAATTTTCTCCGTAATGATGGCAGTTCTTTTTATGGCTCCATTCATTGTGTGTGCAGCTCCCAAAGCAGCTGCAAAAGTTCCGGCAAAGATCATTGCCTTTGCTGAACGGGATAACGCCCTTTACAAAAAAGGCGAAACGATCCGGTTCAAAGTGTGGATGATCCAGCCGAAATCCAAAAAATATATGGATGAGGATGTTTCCAAAGAAACGATCATCGAAAATGCAAAGATCGATTATGTCCTTGAGGGCGATGGCGGATTCCGTAAAAAAGGTTCTGTCATTTCCGGAAAAGAGCCTGTGATCATTGAAGGCAAACTTGACCGGGCCGGCTTCATGCTTCTCACCCTTACTGCAAAGGATTATAAAGATGAAAAGGGAAAAGCGGTTGCCCGTTTTGCCGGAGCAGGAGTGGAACCCCTCCAGATCGTTTCCGGAACAAAAATGCCTGCGGATTTTATTGCCTACTGGCAGAATGAAATCAAAAAACTCCGCGCCCGCACTCCCAAAATCACCTGCCGGGAAGCCACTGAATTTTATAATGAGGAAAATAAAAACCTTGTAAAGATTTATGATGTAAGAATCGAAGACGGCGATGTAAATGCTGCCGGTATCCTTACCATTCCCCGTTATTCTGAAAGAAAGAAACTTCCCGCCAAGATCACTTTCGGCGGAGCCAGCTGGATCGGATCAAGTCCCGCCGTTGTTGAAGCCGTGTACCGGGATGTGATGGTTTTTGCCATGAATATCCATGATACCAAAAATAAAGTTGCCGCCAATGAAAAAGGCTCTTTGAGAAAACGCTCTGATATTGCCAACTATCAGTACAACAATATCCATGACAAAGATAAATACATGCCCCGGAAAATCTTTTTGCGTATAGTCCGTTCTCTGGACTACCTGAAAAGCCGTCCGGAATGGAATGGGAAAGATCTTGTTGCCGCAGGACCCAGTTTCGGCGGATGCCAGACAATCGTTGCCGCCGCACTGGATAAAGATATCACTCTCGCCTGTCCCGGCGGGCCTGCCATGGCGGATCACCGCGGCGCAGATAACAACCAGAAAGAAGGCTGGCCCAAACTTCTGAAAAACAGATTGGCAAAAGTGGATCCTGTGAAAGCAAAGGAAAATTCCGCATACTTTGATGTGGCAAACTTTGCCAGACTGATCAAATGTCCTGTGGTCTTTTCTGTCGGTTTCATTGATACCGTCTGCCCCCCCACTTCTGTTTATGCCGCATATAATAATGTTCCCGGCAAAGATAAACAGATGCTCAATGGTACCCGTGCAGAACACGGTTCCAACCGCAAACCCGGGGAAGACGGTGCATTCTCCGCCGGTTCAAGTGTAAGAGTCCGTGAATTGTTTATGGGCAATGAAATGCTTTCCAACAGGGATATGGATTATACTGTCCCCGGAAAGAAAAATGCCAAAGGCGCAACGGTTCCTTATATATGGGATTTCCGTAACGGCGTGGCAAAAGCCATGAAAGAGGGTAATACCACATTTGTCCGGCTTACTCCGAAGATGACATTCTTCCAGAATATTTACAATTTGCGCAAAATTGCCTGTACGGTAAAAGTTTCTTTTGTTGCCCGCGGCAAAGGCGGACTTGTTCTGGAAAATCTGGTGGGTAAAAAATCCCTGAAAAAGAAATTTGATCTTACGGAAAACTGGCAGACTTACACCGCTGAATTCCCCTTGGAAAAAGGCAGTTACGCCGGCCTTTTGCGTTTTATTTCCGGTGGAATTACCGATATCGACAAAGTATCTGCAAAATATTCTGTTAAATAAAATGATTTGACAGAAGTCAAAAAATAAGGGGCTGTTGCAAAACCTCAAAAAAGGTGAGCAACAGCCTTTTTTGTCCTGAAGGAGGACAAAAAAGTTGGAATTGTTTTTATCGTTGACGATAAAAGCAATTCCGTCAAAAGTTTTTGGAAGATGGGGGGGCGGGTAAGAGAACCTTTTTTCAAAAAGGTGTCTTCCCCGCAAAACATTTTTGCAACAGCCCCTTTTTTTTGCATCGGGGGATAAAAAAAGATTGCAGTAAATATTCTTTACTGCAATCCTGTAATTTCGTTATACGGGAAAACTTATTCCCATTCAATGGTGGCAGGTGCTTTGGGACTCAAATCATAAAGCACTCTGCATACGCCGGGAACTTCCGCAAGAATACGGTCGGTGATCTTTTTCAGGATGTTCCAGTCGATTTCCGGTACTTCCGCACTCATTGCGTCAACGGTATTCACCGCACGGATGATCACGGGCCAGTCAAAAACTCTTTTGCCTTCTCTGACACCTGTGGAACGGAAATCCGGAACAACAGTAAAGAACTGCCAGATCTTGTCTGCAAGACCCGCTTTCTCAAATTCTTCCCGCAAAATAGCGTCAGATTCCCGCAAGGCTTCCAGTCTGTCTCTGGTGATTGCTCCCGTACAGCGTACTCCCAGACCCGGGCCGGGGAAGGGCTGACGGTAAACCATTGCATAGGGGAGTCCCAAGGCACAGCCTACAACACGAACTTCATCTTTATAAAGAAGTTTTACAGGTTCCACAAGTTCAAATTTCAGATCATCAGGCAGACCGCCCACGTTATGATGGGCTTTTACGCCTTTGCTTTCGATAATATCGGGATAGATCGTACCCTGGGCGAGAAAATCCACATCGGTAAGTTTTCTTGCTTCTTCTTCAAAGACTCGGATGAATTCGCCACCAATGATCTTGCGTTTGGTTTCCGGTTCGGCAACATCCACAAGTTTATCAAGGAAACGGTCGGTGCCGTCAATATAGATAAGGTTTTCTTCCAGATAACCTTTGAATACTTCTATAACCTGTTCGCTTTCCCCTTTGCGCATAAGTCCGTGATTCACATGCACACAGATAAGCTGTTTGCCGATGGCTTTGATGAGAAGCGCGGCAACAACGGAACTGTCCACACCTCCGGAAAGGGCGAGAAGTACTTTTTTATCTCCCACCTGTTCACGGATAAGAGCGATCTGTTCTTCAATGAACTTATCTGCCAGTTCTTTTGTTGTGATTCGTGCCATGTTTTCCGGTCTTTTATTGCTGTCCATATTTATTTCCCTCCGGGGTTAAAAATTTTATTATCCATTAATTTACTGCAAGAAACCTTTTCTTGCAAGTAAAAGGTTTTTCTCAAAGAGTTTTTTTTTGTGTTTTTTTTAAATAAAGAACAAGAGTGCGATCTTTCTTACTCTTCCCTTTGCCTGTACTCTTTCTTTTTCTTTCTTTTTTCCAGACGCTTGAAAATGGAGTCCAGATGCTTTTTTACTTTCTTCTGTGCTTTTTTTATAACTTCATTTTCCGGCATATCGGAAAGACTTTTCCCGTCTATGGAGATATATCTGCCAAAGGTCTGCTGTAAATTTTTTATTCCGGAAGAAAAAATATCTTTATTGCGTTTCCAGTTTTCTCTTAAAGACATACTTTCATCGGTTTGAGGAGCAAGGAGCGTTCCTCCATTGAAATAGACCGGCAGAACAAGATCCAGAATATAATTTTCCATTTCCAGATGCCGGATCTTTGTATCCGGAAGCGTAAAAAGTCCACGGACAACGGTTTTTTCCGGTATATTGCCTTTTGTCTCACACTTTAAGATACGGCATAAAGAGTCTTTACAGGAAATATGCAGTCGGGATTTTTGGAGTATGATCGGTTCTTCACCGGCAAGGACTTTCCGCATAAGAAGAGTTTTTTCCTGATATTGACGGATCTTGTCCCAGGTATTTCTGATAATATTTCTGTTTTCTTTTGTTTCCTCTGTATTTTGCAGTTTTTTCTTTTCCACAGAAAGAAGATTCTGCAGCATGGCCTGTATGAATGTCAAAGCAGAAGATATATTATTGGAATTTTTTTTGCCGGAAAAAAGCGTTTTCGGAAGAGTGAACCTTTCGGTATTTACTTTCAGGTCACCTGTAAGAGTTTTGAAAATCAAATCGCTTTTTTGCTTATGCAGTGCGGAAAGGGTGAGTGCGGCGCTTTCAAGATGGAAAGAACTTTTTTTCCATTCCTCCAGTTGCAGAAAGGTGAAAAATTCTCCATGATAAAGGTTTTTTGCTGAAAGAGTTGCCTGCAACTTCCAAAGGTCTTTTTCCTTTTTTGCCGCAGAAAGGGCAAGAGAAAAGATTCCCTTACCCTCTTTGCCGCTGACGGTAAGGGCGGCTTTTTCCAACTGGAAAGAAGGATCGAAGAAAAATTTCCCTTTTCCCGTCACCGGAAAGGTGGGGGAAAAAGAACCTTTTCCGGCAAAAGGAAGACGGGTGGTAAAGGTAAGGCGTGCTTCTTTACCTGCACAGAGATCGTTTATACAAATATCCCTGATTTCCCGTTTGTAAATTCTGCCGTCTTTTTCCAGTTGGAGTGTGAGAATACCGATATCGGCTTCCTGTATCGTAAAATCTCCATTGAGGAAGAAAATACGATTGATGTCCAGAGTGATATTTTTGGCAGAGAATGTAAAAATTTCCTTTTTGCCGTTATCCCGCAGTTTTTTTCCGTCCACATTGCTTATGTATAGATTTTTCCTTTTTGATAAGGGGGAAAAGATGACTTTTTCTGCCTGAAAAGACCATTTTGTCTCCTCCGAAAGTTTCTTCAAAATATAATTTTTCCCCATGTGTTCCATGCAGAGGATGACTCCATAGCCGGAGAGGATAAGAAAAAGACATGCCCCGGGGACAATCCATAAAAGAGTTTTTATATATTTTTTCATATTCGTTGCTTCTTCCGATTAGATCATATCCCTGTAAAGACACCAGATTTTATACAAATGTTCCGCAGTTTCTTTTTCCCGGGGCAACGGGGGCGAGAGATATGTCTTTTTAATAAGTTTTGCCGCACTTTCCGGAATGCTTTTATATACGTTCATTGCCGCAAAGCCCAGGATCGCTGCTCCGAGAAGACTTGCCTCTGAATTTTCCGGCAGATATTTTTCCTGGGGGAAAAGAGCGTTTGCCGTATCTCTTACCACCTGTTCCCGGCAGGCAAGTGCTTGCAGAACAAGGGTATTGCCCTGTATTCCCAGATTGTGCAGCAGGACCGAATTCTGATGCAAACTTGCCAGAACGCCGAAAACCGCACTGCGGCAGATATGGGATATATTGTGTGCCGCAGAGAGTTTGAACCATGCTCCATTGCTTTCATAGTCCATATAAGGCGCACCTTTTCCCAGAATGTAGGGTAGAAAAATAGGTAAATCTTCTGAAAGAAGTACTTCTGCCGCTTTACGGAAAAAGTCTTCAATGGGAATATTGTGTAAAGCGGAAAGGTATTCAAATGTAAAACCGCCGGAGGGGATGGATCCGAGATACAACTCCCGGGCGGGATCGGCATGGGCAAAAACAAAAATCTTTCCTGCAAGGTCTTTACTGTGATTCCTTCCGGAAGCCAGAAGCTGACCGGCTGTTCCCAGAGTAAGGGAAAATGTTTCTTCATTTACTCCGCTGCCCAGGGCGGCACTGGCAAGATCGCCGCAGCCGGTAATTACGGGAGTACCGGATAACAAGCCTGTTTCTTTCGCTGCTTTTTCTGTCACATAACCGCAAACGGAAGCCGAGGGCAGAATTTGCGGAAGTTTTTCTTTGTCGATCGCCAATTCTTTACACAGATCCTCTGACCATGTGTTGGAATCGTACTGCATAAGAAGTGTGCCGGACGCGTCAGACGGGTCTGTAACGAGGTTGCCTGTAAGGCGGAAAAGAATGAAGTCTTTGCTTTGAAGAAATTTTTGCGTTTTGTTATAAACTTCCAATCTTTCTGCTTTCATTTTCAAAAGTTTGGGGAGAGTGAAAACAGGAATGGAACTGTTGCCGAAATCGCGCAAAAGGATTTTTTCATAATTTTTATTAAGTATATCCGATTCTTTCTGCGAAGACTGATCGCTCCACAAAAGAGCCTTTTCCACGGCATTTCCCTTATTATCCACGCCCAGAAGTGCGTGCATATTCCCTGTAAGAACTACTGCATCCACCTTTGTTTTTTCTGTCAAACTCTGCAACAGGGAAGCAACACTATCATACCATACATCCGCATCCTGGGTATCCGGGGATTGGGCACGGGGCAATCTTTTTCCGGAAAGAAAGGACATTTTGCCTTCTTCGGTAAAGACTGCCGTTTTTATCCGGCTTGTTCCTATGTCAATAGCACATATATTCATTTTTTTTCACCTGTTTACGGCAGGAAAAAGGCTTCTTTGACCTCTTTTCTTTCCAAAAGACGCTCATTGTGTTCCAATCCGCCGGGAGCATTGGAACTTTTGAAAACCGGGGGAGTACCGCCTTTTTCCGTGATCTTTTCCACCGCAAGAGCCGAAAGAAGCTGCATAATGAAAGAGCCGGCTATGGTGGAAACCGGAGCCATGGGACAGGAGCCCACTTCCAGAACCGCATCCCCCAGCGGTACATGATTATCAATAAAAACTGCCTGATCTTTGAAAGAAGTAAGATTGGCATATTTTGAGTGATTGCCTTTCTGGTCTTTATAGGCTGAAGAGGTGAGAATAATAAGGATTGCGCCTTTCTTTAACGCCGTTTCCACTACCGCTACCGGTGCGCCGTTTTTGCCGGAAGTGGAGGCAACAAGAAGGACATCACCTTTTTTCATCCTGGAACAGTTGATGATCTCTTGTCCGATCTCCTCATTGTGTTCCACGGCACTTGTAAGAAATCCGGGGGTGGTTGCTATACTCATCCCCGGCCCCCACAGCGGCCGCCAGAATGCCGGTGCGCCCGCCCGGTAAAAAACATCCTCGGCAAGAATGGCGGAATGGGTACAGCCGAAAATATATATGGTATTGCCGTTGAGATAGGCATCAGAGATTTTTTCAGCGGCAAGGAGAAGATTTGCTTCTTCTTTTTCTGCTATGAGCTGTAAAAGGCCGGTAGAAATGGAAAGAAAATTTTTGGTTGTTTCTTTCATGGAAATCCTTTCTTTTTCTGTAAGCAAACGGAAGAAAAAGACGGAATTACTGCCGTCTTTTTCAGAAATATCATTGGATCTTTTTTGTCAGGATCTCTTTCAAAAATCTTTTGTCTGCCCGGTCAGGATAGACAAAAAAGAGGATCCCCCTTGAATCCAGTACCATTACAGATCTTGCATGGGGGATGGTAAAGGCAAAAAGCACGGTTCCCTGTGTGCGGGGGCGGGCATCGGTAACGGAAAAAAGCTGTAATCTGTCCAGAGATTGTTTATGGTAAACGGCAAACTGTCCGCCTTTGGAAAAGCCTGTCATAAAGGAATCATTGGTAAAACCCGGCAACGCCAGTCCGGAAGAGGAACTTCCCAGATTGATAAGGGTCTTGCCTTTGAAAAATCCTGCCGGAGCCCCGGAAGAATGTTCCGGAAGAAGAAGGAATGCCCCCTTATCCAGTGTATGAAGTTTATTCACTTGGAAAGAGAGATTCTCCGGCAATTGGATCTTTTCATTGATCCTGCGATCGGAAAGGCGGCAAATATAGAGAAAATCCCTGTCGCAGAAATAGAATTTATCGCCGGAAGCATTGGGGGTGACAGCCACTTCACTACTGAAATCTTCAAAGATCTTCACTTCCTTTACCGTTTTATCTTTTACCTGATAAAGATGGGCTTTGGAAGGGTGTTTTTCTGTTAAAATCAACCAGGAAGATGCGTTGGAAACAAAGTTTTTCCCCGCCTGAAAGGGGATGAAGGTTTTTGAGACAAGTTTTTTTGCAACAGGATCATATAAGGCGATGGCGTCTTTGGTGTGTCTGGATTTCTGTCCCGTACAGAGAAGAGTGAGAAAATTTCCGTTCCATACGCACTTTCTTGCAAAGACCTCTTCCAGATCCCGTGCCTGTACGATCTCCCAGTTGTGTGTATCCAGCAGTACGATCCTTGTGGCAAAAGGTCCGGGAGTTTCCCCTGTTTTTTCCAGAAAGGCAATAATACTTTTATCCGGGGAAAGAGCCGCATCCTCCACATTTGTCCCGTTGATATAATTTCCGCCCCAACGGGGTGTCCAGAGTATTTTTTTTGTTGCAATATCAGGGCGTAATTTTGCCGCAAGGGAGTTGGCGGGTTCTTTCGTCCATCTTGCCAGACGGTGGGCGGTACTTTTGGTCATTTTTTTCTTTGTCTGCCCGGGAGTTGTGACCCGGTCGAGGATGGCAATATTACTCCGGTCGATAAGGACTTTTTCCGGTTTGAGTTCTTCCTTTGCCTGCCGGGAACCCGTAAGATCGATATTCAATGAGGGCAAAACGGGAAGCGTATGTCTTTTCCCGCTTTGTGCACAAAGCGAAAGGGAAAAGAAAAGGGAAAAGGTCAGAAAAAGGGCGGGGAAAAGATGGGAAAGTAAAGTGGAAAACTTCATAAATTCCTCTTATGCTGTATTGTTTGCCAATATTTCTGCCGGAATGGAAAAAGCCGGATAAGATCATCCGGCTTGCACATGCAGAAACGAATGGAATAAAATCAGGGAAGATCTTTCATCCATGCGGCGACAACATTACAAACTTCCTTGTTGCCGGCGGCAAGTTGTTCTTCATAGAATCCGTAAACAAGTTTATCCAGTTCTGCGGGATCCAGAGTTCTGCCCATGAATTCACCGACGACTTTTGCCAGTTCCGCTTTTTTGAAATCATACCCTTCTTCAGCAAGGATGGAAGTAATTTCAGCGGGAGTTTTCACATCGGCAAGTTTTGCCCGGAAATCTTCATCACTCATCATAACAACACAGAATGCTCTTGCGCTTTCAGCAGACATATTTTTTCCTTTCTTCATTACTCTTTACGGAGTATGGTTTCTCTTTTCCGGAATTTGCCGGATACAATTCTTACATATAATCTAATTCCAAATCCTGATGAGTGCAAGTTTTTCAATGGCAAATTTTATGTTTTTTCGGTAAAAAAAACTCCGGAGAGGTGTAAATCTTTGAAAATTGTAAAAAACATTTTCACTATTCTCTTGTAAAAAAACTCTTTTGCATGTATATTGATGAAAAGATTCTTGTAAAAGGTTTGGAAATATGGGTATATTGAAAGATAAAAATAAAAGTCATGATAAAAAAGGATCGGAAAATATCGCCCTGCCGGGTAAGGAACTTCTGAAAAGCAGAAGAATAAAGATCCTTTCCGCTGTTGTTATCGTATTGCTTGTTTTTGCCTTTATTGCCTGTATCTGTATATGGTTCCCTATGCAGATGTTTTCCAAAAATCCCAGATTCACCCTTGCGAAAGTGAAGATCGTTGCCCACCCGAAAGGTTATTGGAAAGACAAGGAGGAGAATGTCTGCCGGATCATGAAGATCACCCCCGGAACAGATAATCTTTTTGCCTTCAATCTGAAAAATCTTTCCTCCCGGCTTCTGAAAAGTCCCAGCATAGAAAGCGTTTCCATTTCCAGAGTGCTGCCGGATATTTTGCTTGTGAAAATCGCAGAACGGGAACCCGGAGCTCTGATCAATTCCGCCCAATCTCCCTATGTGGTGGATGTGAACGGCAATCTGATGCTGCGTACTGAATGTATGGATATAACTTCCAGTCTGCCGGTGATTTCCGGTATCAGAAATCTTGCTCTTCTGAAAAAAGGGGAAAAAGTTACTGCCCTTGCTCCTGCAATGGAAATGCTGCACGTGATAAAAACGAAATGGCCGGATATCCGGGTGGATCAGATCCGGATCGTTGTGAAAAACAAGTCCGGGGTCTTATTGTGTGCCGTCCGGTATAAGAGTTTTCCGGATTCCTTTATCGTGGAAATGCCGGAAAAAAATATCCCCCTGAAAGTTCAGGAACTTGCCACTGCGCTGGACAGGATCGTAAATACAGCAAGTACCAAACGCAAAATCAATCTCATGTATGAAAACCGCGCTGTCCTGACGGATCTTCCGGGGAGAAGTGTAAGGACAAAAAAATACCGTTAAGGAGAGGGGTTTCTGAAAAAAACTCTTTTTTTTTGTTGAATATGCAAAAATATAAATTTTTCAGTCTCTTTTATAAGAAAAAAAGTGCTGAAAAAGATGCAAATATCAAAAAGAAAAGTAGATTATTCCCGCCGGAAGAAAGCTGTGGATAGATCATTATGGCGTTCAGAACAAAAATACCGGTGAAAAAAGGGGTGATTTCAAAATTTGACAAAAGTCCGGAAAGGATAAACAGGACTCTGTGAAGAGGTGGTCCGGTACTGCCGGAATAACTTTTTGCATATTTTTGTTTCTGTTCTTTCATGGGGTTTGTATGATTTTTTTATTGCCTTGAAAAAATAAAGACTTGCAGGAGGATTTTATGAGTATGAATATCAGACGGTCTCTGACGGATATTGCCGGCAAAGAATATATTTATGCTGTTTGCGAGGCTTCCGCAGCCGCTGGGCTGGGTAAATTGGAGGAACTCAAAAGCATTGCAGAAGAGAAAGTGGATTTTTATCCGGATGATTTTGCTCTGCAAGCAGAAACTCTTGCTTTGCAAAGCGGAAAAAAAATTTGTAAGGGATTGGAAAACTCCTTTCCCGGAGCCGCAACGAATGCTTTCCGGAAAGCTTTTCACAGAGAGTCAGCTCCTTTAAGCGGATTCGGCTGTGTAAGGATCGGGGAAAATGGAAAAATAGCCTTTATCGGTAAAAGTGAACACTATCAGGCATCTCTGGGCCACAATTTTCCCGGATATAAATTGCTCATCAATGCCTGCCGTATCGGGATAAGTAATCTTACCCATAACAATACAAGGGGATTTCTTACAAGGCTGCTTGAACGGGAATTGATCCGTACTGCCAACGGGATAGATAAAAACGATGATGAAGCATTGGAAAAAGTGCTTGCCTCAACGGAAAAACATGTTCTTAACAGAGTGATCAATCTGGAAACAGGGTCATTGGCTTGTGAAGCAGCCTATAAAATGGCTTTTGCCAGATTCTACAAGCTTCAGGGAGATTTCCCAACACCCCTTTATGCCGGGAAAATCCCTGTATTTGTTGTCATGGCGGATTCCGACGGCGGAAATACTGCCAATTATCACGGCACGACCATGCTGACCCAGATGATGCGGGGGTTGTGGCCGGAAGCCGCTGAAATTCTGATCAACGCCGGTTTGTTGAAAATCGTTGCCGCCCCCATCAATGACATCGAAGCATTCCGAAGGATCGTGGAAGAATATGATAACGGTAAATATAAGATCGCACTTTTCTCCCATGAACTTATTCTGATGAACTATGCCGGGATCCGTCTTACAGAGGAGTTTGTAAAAGAAACCCATGCCCTCTGCGATGCTCATGATATCCCCGTACTTGTGGATGAGATCCAGTCCTGTATGTGGTCAAAAGAGATGTTCCTTTTCCGTAAATATTCCTGCAGACCGGATTTTGTTTCTGTGGGCAAAGGTTTTCCCGGAGGGCAGTACCCTGCTTCCAAAATGCTCACAACGGCGCAGATGGATAATCTCAATCAGTTTGGCGCACTTGTTACCAATGGTCAGGAGGAACTTGCTTCCCTTGCCAATCTGATCACTATGGAATTTGCAAGAGCAAATGCTTCTTACATTGAAGAAGCCGGAATAAAATGGCGGGAAAAACTTCTGAAAAAAGTTGCCCCCTTCGGAAATATCGTTGACAAAGTGGAGGGGGATGAACTTCTCACTTCCATTATTTTCTTTGACCGGGATAAGGCAAATACATTCAGTCATGTTCTTTCAGAGGAATATTGTATTGATGTAAGTGTGCAGACCTATAAACCCAACTGCCCCAAAGCTGCCCTCCTGAAACTGCCCCTCATCACTACCGAAAAGATGATGGAACATATCGTTGAAAAAATCGTTGCAGCATTGGAAAAGGTGAAATAATGGCGTACAGTATCGGTCTTGATCTGGGAACCGGGGCGACAAAAGCGGTTTTGTGGGATGGAAATAAAATCGTAAAAAGTTCCTCCCTGGAAATTGATTTTATCCGGGAGGGGGAATGTGTCACAATCGAAAGCAATTCCTGGCTGGAAAAAAATTTGCAGCAGATAAAAGAACTTGCTTCTTTTGCTGATGCCCCCATTGCGGCAATTTCCATGTGTGCAGCTTCCGGCAATACCCTTGTTGCCGATAAAAACGGAAAACCTTTATGCAATATCATAAGTTGGCTTGACGGCAGAAAAATTGAGGCTAGTCCCGCAGAAAATCTCCATGAGATCATTGGCTGGCCCTGGGTGAAAGGTTTCCCTTATACTCACATAAAAACGTTGCGTAAAGAGTATCCCCATATTTTTACAAATGGATATCATGTTTGTATGAATAATGATCTTCTCCAATATCATCTCTGCGGAAAATGGGCACTGGATCACTCTTCGGCAACTCCTTTCTATTTGCAGGATCAGAGATCTTTTTCCTATTACAGACCTTTTCTCCATGATCTTGCTTTGAAAGAAGAAGATTTGTCCCCCCTTGTCCCTTCCTGTACCGTTGTCGGAAATTTGCGGGAAGAGATGATCGGCGGCTTCCTTACGGAAAATACAAAAGTCGTTGCCGGTTCATTCGATCACCCCTCTGCCGCAAGAGCGTGCAATATTGCCGGAGAGGGGGAAATGCTTATTTCCTGCGGAACAAGCTGGGTGGGGTTTTCTCCGGTGAAAGAAAGAACGATCCGCGATGGCTACCTTTCCGATCCTTTTATGATCCATGAGGGCGGGTTGTGGGGCTTGATCCGTTCCTGGTCAAAGGTGGGGTTGGAACTGGAAGAGTGGATCACTGAACATTTCGGGAAAGAAAAAGACCGGTATCAGAAATTTTCCGATGAGGCTCTCAGCGGAGGAAAAGCAAAAGAAAAAATGCTCTCCACTGCCGCCTCTTTCCGGGAAAGAGCCTTTCCGGAAACAAAATTTTCCCGTATCGTTCTTTGCGGCGGGCCGTCAGAATCCCCCGCATGGAGAAAATATATTGCTGAAGTATGGGAGGCGGAAATCGAAACTTCCCCCTATGATAAATATACGGGAGCAGCCGGGGCGGCAAAAATGGCTTTGAAAGGAGTGACAAAATGATACAAATGGTTACTGAACAGGATAAAAAAGTCTTTCAGGAGGAGTTTGCCGGACTCCTGCCTTCAAAAATATTTGATTCCCATGTGCATATTATTCTGAAGGAGAGTTATTCTCCGGAATGGGGGACAGAAAAAATATCCTATCTGGAAAAGACCCAATGGCAGTTTACTGTGGAGCAGTTTTTCTCCATTTATAAAGAGATGCTTCCCGGAATTGAAATGTCCCTTGCCGGATTTGGCGGGCCGTCTATGAAGGTGGATCGTTCCCATGCGTCTTCTTTCGGTGTGAATAATAAAAATGTTTTCGGGCTGCGGCTTTTAAGTGCGTATGATTCTGTGGAAGAGGCAGCTTCCGATATTGAAAAATATCATCTTGCCGGGGTGAAGCCTTATGCAAATATGGCTTTGAAAAGAGAAAATGGTGAAGGGGAATTATTGGACTTTTTCACAAAAGAACAGTTGGAATATCTGAATAAAAATCAATTGATCGCCACAATCCATATTCCCCGGAAAATGCGTCTGGAAGATCCCTGCAACCGGACACAGATGAAATATTTATGTGAAACTTATCCGGATATAAAATTTATTTTTGCCCACATCGGCAGAGCCTATTATAAAAGATGTGCTGTAAATTATGTGGATGAGTTCGTTCAGTACCCCAATGCCTACTGGGATACGGCAATGATCAACCATGAAGGGGTATTGCAATATACCTTCGATCATTTCCCCAATGACAGGATCCTTTTCGGGACGGATGCACCGATATCTTTCCTGCATGGAAAATCTGTGGAGATCAATAACCAGTATGTATATATGTCTCCTGAAAACTTCAATCTGGGGACTTCTTTATATGATGATACAGGAAAAATAACTTATGTGCCTTTCCTGTATGAACAGATAAGAAGTATTCTTTCTCTGGGACTTTCCCGGAAAACTCTTGAAGATTTCTTCTATAATAACGCTTATACTCTTTACTCCCGAACAGTGGAAAGGATGAAATAAAATGAAAATAGCTCTTCTTCCCCTTTATGTGAAATTGTATGATGATGTTGCCCCGGCCAACCATGAAAAGGCACAGAAATTTGCCGATGATGCCCTTAAAGCATTGGAAAAACTTTCTTTTGAAGTCGTTTCCGTTCCCCTCTGCCGTATTGCGGAGGAATTTAAGGATGCGGTAAAAAAGTTTGAAGAAGAAAAGTGTGAAGTCATCGTTACTCTGCATACAGCTTATTCCCCCTCTCTGGAATGTATTGATGCTCTTGCTTCCACAAAATTGCCCATTGTGGTTTTTGATACCACGCCGGATAAAGAATTTGAATTTTCGTTCGGGGGCAAACTTATGCTCAATCACGGTATCCACGGCGTGCAGGATATGTGTAATTTATTGTTGCAGAGGAAGAAAAAATTCCTGATCTGTGCCGGACATTATGAGAACGCTTCCTATATGGAAAAAGTGAAAAATGCCATTACCGCTGCCTCCATGGCATATTCTTTTACTCATGGGAAAGTCGGGAATGTTGGCGGTGTATTTGCGGGAATGGGGGATTTCCGTATTCCGGACGGGGAATTCGGAATGGAAAATATTCCTTTTAAAGATGCGGAAGAATATCTGCCCACAGAAGAAGAGATCCAAAAGGAGATCTCCTGGGAAAAAGAAAACTTCCTTCTTGCGGAGGATCTTGCAGAAAAAGTGCAGTATGATACCGTGAAAAACTCTCTCAAACTGCGCAAATGGGCAGAAAAAAATGCTCTTGACGCCTTTACCATCAACTTTCTGAAATGTGACCGCAGTATGGGATTTTCAGTCGTTCCTTTCTGCGAATGTTCCAAAGCTATGGCAAGAGGTATCGGCTATGCAGGGGAGGGGGATGTGCTTACCGCCCTTTTCTGCGGCACCGTGCTTAAAGTGAATAAAGAAACCACTTTTACAGAAATGTTCTGCCCGGACTGGCAGGGAAACCGGATTTTTTTAAGCCACATGGGGGAAATGAATATTGCTCTTATGGATCAGAAACCTTTTCTTGCCGGAAGAGGGTGGAAGTTTTCCGATGCGGATGATATGGCAACCGCCACAGGTTGTCTGAAATCCGGAAAAGTCATCCTTGCCAATCTTGCACCCGGCGGGGAGGGGAAATATACTCTTATTGCCTGTAAAGGGGTATTGACCGCACAGAATGACCCCCAGTTGAGAGATATGCGGGGATGGTTCGCTCCCGCTGATGGCAGAAATATCGGGGATTTTCTGGAAGAATACAGTAGAAAAGGTGGTACGCATCACAGTATCCTTTCTTATAATGGAAATATGGAAGTTTTTGCCTCCTTTGCATTCCTTATGGGGTGGGATTTTGTGGAAATTTAAGGAAAGAATATGCAGAAACTTTCAGAAAGAACAATGTCCTTTACCGATTCTGTTATCCGCAGGATGACAAGAGTTTCCAATTTGTATGATGCGGTGAATCTTTCCCAGGGGTTTCCGGATTTTGACCCGCCGCAGGAACTGGTCACCGCTCTTTCCCGTGTTGCCGTCAACGGCCCGCATCAGTATTCCATAACCTGGGGGGCAAAGAATTTCCGGGAGGCTCTTGCTGCAAAGCAGGAACATTTTACCGGAATGAAAGTTGATCCGGAAAGAGAGATCGTGGTAACTTGCGGCAGTACGGAAGCGATGATGGCAAGTATGATGAGCCTTGTAGATCCCGGAGACAAGGTGGCGGTCTTTTCCCCTTTCTATGAAAATTACGGGGCGGATGCCATTCTTTCCGGTGCGGAACCCATCTATATACCATTGCGGGTGCCGGAGTTTTATTTTGATGAAAGAGAATTGGAAGAAGCCTTCCGGAAAGGTGCAAAAGTTCTGATTTTGTGTAATCCTTCCAATCCCTGTGGAAAGGTTTTCTCTTTTGAGGAACTTTCCCTTATTGCCCGTCTGGTGGAAAAATATGATGCCTATGTGATCACCGATGAGGTCTATGAGCATATTATTTATGAACCCTGTAAACATATCCCTTTTGCCACTCTTCCCGGAATGAGGCAGAGAACAGTGATTTGTTCTTCTCTTTCCAAGACCTATTCCATTACCGGCTGGCGTCTGGGGTATGTGATCGCTCCTCCCGTTATTACGGAAACGATCCGGAAAGTGCATGACTTCCTTACTGTCGGGGCAGCTTCCCCCTTGCAGGAAGCTGCGGTCACCGCGTTGAAATTTGGCGATGAGTATTATAAAAGTTTACAGGAAAAATATACTTCTTTGCGGAAATTTTTCCTTGACGGCCTGGATAAGGCAGGTATCACCCATACCACTCCCTGCGGGGCATATTATGTTTTGGCAGATATATCTGAATTCGGGTATGACAGTGATTTGGAATTTTGTGAAGATCTTGCGGAAAAAGTCGGAGTCGGGGCAGTTCCCGGTTCCAGTTTCTTTAAAGAGGATGTACGGCATCTGATCCGTTTCCACTTTGCCAAGAAAGAATCCACATTGCAGGAGGCTCTCTCCCGCCTGATGAAAATACGGGAACTTATGCCCCGTAAGAAATAAGAGGTAATTTCAAAAGTCCCCGAAAGCAGATTCGTATTGACTTTGTTCTGCAAATGAAGCATTCCCGGCTGTTACCGCTGTGGGTGGCAGGCTCAAAATGAGATGCATATTTTGTGCGGTTGCCTGCGCACCAGCACAAAATTACCATTCACAGAACTGTGTCACTATTCTTTTCCTTTGTTTCGGATGACTTTTTCATTACCCCGTAAGTTTTTTCCAGAGTAAAAAAACGGCTGTAAAAAGAAAAAAATCTCGTTTTTTACTGGAAAAAATATTTTTTTATCGTATATTAAATATCCGGAAACGGCGCCGGCGGCCGCCGGGATCAGCAATGAACCCGGAGGAAAGTCCGGACTCCATAGAGCAGGGAGTCCGCCTTATGGCGGATACTGCAAAGTAAATTTGCAGGAAGGAAAGCGCAACAGAAAGTATACCGCCCGGTTTTACCGGGTAAGGGTGAAATGGCAGGGTAAGAGCCTGCCGGGAACGGGAGTGATCCCTTCCGTCATGGCAAGCCCCTCCCGGAGCAAGGTCAAATAGGGGATGAGCTGTTGCTCGCAGCGTTTGAATCCCGGGTTCTGACTGCATAGACAGATGGTCGCCACCCGAAAGGGGACAGAATCCGGCTTATGACGCCGTTTCCTTTTTTTATTTTTACCTTTTGAGGAGAAAGATTTTGGGTTATAAAGAAGAACTTGCCTCCCTTGTGGAACGGACTGAAAAAAAACGCACAGATTCTTCAGGTGAAAACAGGAAAAAAAAGAAAAGTTTTTCTGTAAATGGCAAAACTTTATTCTTGTTTCTTCTGCTTTTTTCTGCGGCGGTGTGGTGCTTTTTCACCTTTTGGAATGGGAAAAGTGAAGAAGATCTTATCCGGGAGCAGTTCGTTGCAGTTGCGGAACTTCTGAGTAAAGAAAAGAAAGAGGGCGTTATCGTTGCTGCCGCCAATATGCAGAAACTGGGAGGATATTTTGCTCCTGTGACTCATATCGGCATTGAGGAACTTTCCTGGATGAATGGTGATCTTGACCGGGAAGCTGTGATCCGGAACGCATTCCGCGGGAAAAGTATGTTTGAGCGTTTGAAAATAGATTTTTCGATCCATGAGTGCGGAGTACGGGGAAATGATGCAACGGTTCTTTTTACTGTAACCATTTCCGGTACATTGCGTAACGGCGGGAAAACCAGAGAAGTACGGGATCTGGAAGGCGGTTTGAATAAAGAAAATGGAAAATGGCTTTTCCGGTCATTGAGAATAAATGAATTGATCAAAAAATAAAATATAAAAATCCAAAAAAGGAAAGGAAAAAATGGATACAATTTTACAACTTGTCTGGGCGGTTCTTTCGATAGCCCTTCTCTATTACGGAGCGGAATTTCTGGTGGATGGCGGGGTGGCTCTTGCCAAACGGATGAAAATAAGTGCCCTCGTCATCGGGCTTACTCTTGTGAGTTTCGCAACAAGTGCACCGGAACTTGTGGTAAGTACGGATGCGGCATTGAAAGGTTTCGGCGGGATCGCTCTGGGTAATGTGATCGGCTCAAATATCTGTAATATCGGCTTGATCCTGGGATTATCTGCACTGGTTGCACCCTTTGGCATCAATAAACAGTTGCTGAAAGTGGATGTGCCCATCATGCTTTTTGTTACGGTCATTCTTGCCGCGCTCTGTTATTTTGCCGGAGGCGTGGGCAGAATTGCAGGAGCGTGTTTCTTCGGTATCGGAATCGTTTATACGGTTGCAAGTATTTATGTTGCAAGGAAAAAAGAACTTGCCGGGGAAAAAGGTGAGGAGGAAGAGGAAGAAAAACCCATGGCGTTATGGAAAGCGATCGTGCTTGTCCTTGTGGGAATATCTATGTTATGCGGCGGCGGGAAACTGCTGGTGAATTCCGCTGTATATTTTGCATTTCTTTTCAAGATCCCGGAAGCAGTCATTGCCCTTACCGTTGTAGCGGTGGGGACAAGCCTGCCGGAACTTGCCACAAGTCTTATTGCCGCTGTGAAAGGGGAAAATGATATTGCCATCGGCAATGTGGTCGGCTCCAACTTCCTCAATATCGTTATTATCATGGGGATATCGCCTTTGTGCAGACCTGTGGAAGCTTTCGGGATCAAAACGTTTGATCTTATCTCTTTGCTTGTCATAAGTTTTGCTCTTGTGCCTATGTTATATACAGGGAAAAAAATTGGCAGGATTTCCGGCGCGATTCTTGTCCTGCTTTATATTGCCTATACAACTTATCTTGTCAAAACTCTGTAAGTAAAGAAAAACCATAAAGAAAATCCGGCGGGAAGAACTTCTTTTCCGCCGGATTTTTTTTAGCAGAAGGTAAAGAGAAAATTACAAAAATTCTTTCATAACCTCCTGCTGCTGTTTCTTTCTTTTTTTCTGATTTTTCTATTTGAAAAATCTTAATATTATGCTATATTCTGCATAACAGCAATGGATTCTGAATTTTTTACAGGAGGCAGATTTGAAAAAGATAGTCTTTGTATTAGCTTTTATATTGACGGGTATGGCGGCATTTGGCGCAAAATATACGGATCTGACCGACCGGGATGAGGGGATTTTGCTTTTTCATCAGCGGCAGCATAAAGTCTATGTTTTCAAAAAGACCACCGGAAATAATTTCTGGCAGTGTTCTCTTTTCAGGGAAAACAAAGTGGAAGATCTGGATCCGAAATATTGCATTGTGCTGGATGCGGATGAAGAAAGTATCACAGCGGAGGATGTGGCGATCAATTATGCCTATTACTCCAATAGAGCAACCTGGAACCGTTTCAAGGCATCGGCATACAGAAATATCGCCAAAAAAATGAATGCCCCCGCTATTATGCAGATCCTTGCTTTCGAGATGCAGTTGAAAAAACTTTCCGGCAGTATTGATGATAAAGTGAATACTGCGGCAAGTATCATAAGAAGCGAAAAAATGAAAGAGTGGATGGATAAGGCGAATAATCCTGTATATAATGTGAAAACAAGTAGAAACAGTTTCAATAAACAGCCAGTGCTGAACAGAAAAAAACAGCCGGAAAATAACCGTGCCGAAGCCCAGTTGGAACTTATTGTGGAAGACCTGGAAGTAATGCTGGAAAAAAATGAATGCACAAAACTTATCCGCAGAACGGCGGATACCGATGGAAATTATTTTATTGCTTTTTCCATGTATATGAAATATTACGAATGTGTCAGAAGAGGTTTTGCCAATCTTAATGACGATTTGAGAAAGGAATTGTCTGCGGAAGTGCTTGCTCTCGGAAAAGAACTTTTGAGCAAATATCAGCAGCAGCGGGATAAAAATAAAAAACGGGAAAGTGATTTCAGAAATCTCTGTCAAGACATGCATGGCGCGTGGGAATATGCCAGTGCTTTGAGTATGAAGGAAATGCAGAGAAGCATGAAAAGTTTTTTTGTTTCCTATCAGAACCTGCGGATTTTTTCTTACCATACGGAATTTCCCAAGTGGGGGAATTGTGCATTGGAAGTATTGCAGATGATCGAATCTTCCGAACTGGAAAAGAAATTTGATGCGGCTCTTGCCTCCTATCAGAAGAGAGTTGCCCCCTGAATAAAAAATGAATGTGTTTACGATAAAGGTTGAACGATGACGGAATATTTTATTATCAAAGACGGTGTGCAGGTCGGCCCCTATACATTGGAACAATTGGGGAAGATGCTGGATGGAAAAATGATCTCCGGCAATACTCTTGTACGGATCAGCGGTGGAACGGAGGACGGGGAGCATCATGCGGTAAGCCGGCTCCTGGGAAACCGGACAGCAGTTCTGGGTGAACAGCAGAATATTGCCACTCTTTTAAGCGATGAAGGCAATGTGATGCGGATAGCGTGTCCCCTTTGCGGTCAGCATTATAAAATAACGGAAGATCTTTTTGAGACAAAAGCGTTCCGCTGTGTCAAATGTTCCTGCCAGTTCAAATTGCCGCCCCGTGCCGGAAAAACGCCCCATGCCGCAACGAATGCAGCATCGGAATTTTTTGATACAGAGATACCGGAAGGGGATTTATTGTGTCCCCATTGCTGGAAAAGTTTTGACCGGGATTATGTATTGTATATTTCTGTGCATCCCTCTCTTTTCGGTGATCCCATTTTAGGGGAATATGTGCAGAAACGCTTTGTGCCTACTGTATTCAATCAGGCGGGGCAGCCTCTGGATCAATGCGGACTTCCGGCTACCGAGATGGCGTGTCCCAGATGTCACTTGCGGATCCCCTCCGGAATGGTGGATACTCCCGCATTGTACTTTTCCATTGCCGGGGCAACTTCCAGCGGAAAATCCTATTTCCTTACCTGCATGATCCATCAGTTGCGCAAATGCCTTTCCGATTACTTCGGAGCCGCATTTTTTGATGCCGATCCCCGGTTGAATGAGACACTCAATATCTATGAAAAACAGTTGTTTATGGCTCTTGAACCCGGAAATATCACCGCACTGCCTGCCACCCAGATCTCCGGGGAGGGGATCTCCGACAGAGTGAAACTGGATGATATCGAAGTGGAGCTGCCCAAACCTTTTGTGTTTGAGTTCCGCAACAAGGACAGTCAGGATGATCTGAATATGGTCTTCTATGACAACTCCGGGGAAATGTTCATTCCCGGAAGAGATGAGTGGGTGAACCAGGCAACATTCCATCTTTCCCATTCTGACGGGATCATGTTCCTTTTCGACCCAACCAACGATGCCGCCATGCGGCTTGCTCTTTGTGATGCAAGAGATCCCCAGGTCTCCAAAAATCCCCGTGCGGTGGATCAGACGATCCTGCTTACGGAGATGATCAGCCGGATCAGAAGACATGCCAATATGGTAAGTTCCGATACTTGCAAGATCCCCCTTGTTATTGCCGTAGGCAAATATGATACATGGAAAGAAAAATTCCCTGTGGATCTTGCAAGCGTTCCCTATATAACAGAAGGGGAAACTCTGGATGACGATGTGAAACGCTCCCTGTATATGGAAAATATCCTTGCCGTTTCCTATAAATTGCGGGAAATGATGCTGCAATTCGTACCGGGACTTGTGAATGCGGCGGAAAGTTTCTTTGAAGAAGTGTATTTTGTGCCGGTAAGCAATTTCGGTACTCTGGCAGAACAGGATGCTGATGGCAGGATCGGCGTAGTGCCGGAAAAGATCGCCCCTGTCTGGGTGGAAGTACCCATATTGATCCTGCTTTCCAAAAATGAGCAGATCAGAGAAAAAGAGGTTTCTGTCCGCAATACGGGAACAGAATTGGGAAAAATCGTCAATAATCATATTGCATTCATCCATCCGGAAAACGGCAAACAGGTATTTCTCCCATCCAATTATGCCGGTATAGAATTGGAGATCGGCGGAAAACTTTACCGCCTGCCCGGAGGGAAAAGGGATAAAGTTTTGCAGAAAAAGATTTAAGGGAATAAGAAAATGTTTGAACTTGTCTATACATCTCTTCCACAGGGATTGCTGGCAGGCAGATCCGGGTTCTCCACTGCCGCATTGACAGAAGGGTTCCCCGGAAATCTTATTTCCCCTATTGAAAATTTAAGCGGGTACAAGACTCTTTTCCCTCCCGGACATCCTGATGAAAAAAATAATCCGGTAAACTATTCCTGTCAGCATTACCGTTTCGGGGCTTCTCTCTATATCGTATTGAGCCGGATCTCCTTTTACGGATTAAGTTATACCGGGCGATCCAATATCCTTGCGCACCATCTGCTTTTTACTGCCGAAGAACTTTTGCAGATCCCCGGAGGACCGGTTGCGGTTTTGCGGGCAATGGAAAATTTCCCCCAATGGAGTGGAGCGCCCAGAATGCTGCCGCAGAAAAGTCTGAAAAATATCAAATGCAGGGCATTGCCTGTTGGCGGGAAAATGTGGAAACTATTGGCAGGAAATGAACTTTGGGCAGATTATGCTGCTGAAATATTCCGGGGCAATCTGGATAAGAAAATGGTTCTTTCTTTTGATCCGGGAAGCGTTTCCGGAGAAGATATTCTGGAATTGTACGGGGAAATTGCCGCAAAACTTACTCCGGAAGAACAGTTATCTTTTACTTTCAATACCTACTCTTATTCTTCCGGCATCGCCAATCCTGTCTTTCTGCGGGCGTATCCGGTTGATTCCACACTTCTTTCCGGTGTGAAAAGATTGAATCCTGCTTCCATTGTGGAACTGGGGAAAGATAATCCCCTGCCGGATGGGTGGGTGCCGGTATCGCAAAATGTTGCGGGAATGGAAAAAAGTTTGCAGAATGAAGAAGAAAACGAAATTCTTCCGGCTGCTGATCCCATTCCGGAAGAAATCCCGGCAGAAAAAGTCACAGGAATAAGTTGCAGTGAAAATAAAAAAGTTTCTGTAAAAAATCCTGCTGTAACATTCAATACTGTCGAACCGGAGGCTCTGCCTTTCCCCTTTGATGTGGAGGAACAGAAAAAACGCACGGAACAGGTATTGGGGAACAGGAATAAACAGAAAGAGGAAAAATCTCCTTTATTTTGGGTGAGAACAGCTTCTGTTTGTCTCTTTGTCCTGCTTGTTGCCGCTTTTATCTGGGCGGCGGTATTCCGGACAGGAACAAAGCCTGAAAAAGTGGAAAAGGAAAATACGGATCTGGATGTGCTTCTTTCTGAAAATCTTGAAAAAGACTTTTCCAAAATGAAAAATGAGATATTGAAGAATGAAAAGGATTTTGTTAAAAAAGAAAAAGAAGTGAAGGATAAAGAAATAAAGGAAAGTGTTTCTTATAAAAAAGAGGATGTTCCCGTGAGGGTCATCGGCAGGGAGGCTGAAAAGAAAGAGGATAAGCCCGATACGGAAAGCGTGAAAAATATTCAAAACTCCACCCCGGAAGCAAAGGCTGCTGTTACTGTCAGAAAAACCGTCAAGGTAAAAAAATATAAGGCGGCATTCGGGATTCTGACAAAGAAAGAGTTGTTTGAATTATATAAACAATTCTGGAAAAGACCTTTCTCCGGTAAATTGATTTTGCCTCTTCCGTTGAAAAATTCATCCGGGATTCATGTGGATTTTTCCGGACTGAATGACCTGAAAGATGTGGATTGGAAGCAGTTTGTTGTGGGGAATGGGCAGAAGACTTTGTATATCTCTTCCGGAGAATGGAAGCGCGGTGCAATCGTAGAGGAATACAGTCCGTCAGAGAATGTTTCCGGACAAATGACCTTGAAATTGGAAAAAGGAACTCTTTTCATCCATATTCCTCCTGCGGGGAAAAACAGTCCCAACTTATCCCATATAAGAAAGGTGACATTCCTCCATGAAAACGGAAGCAGATTTACATTTGAGCCAAAGAATATGCCTGCCGGATTTGAAAAAGAACTTGAAAAAAATTATGGAAAGATCTATGTAAGAAAAGAAAACAGGCGTTTGGTGTATAGTTTGACCGTATCCGGACTTCTCTGGGATTTCCGGGACTTTTTCTTTTTGAAAGTAAATGGAAAAGTTCTGCGTAACCGTATCAGTGGGAAAGAGATCGTCATACACCATATTGATACGGAAAGACTTTCCGGAATGATACGGAAACGCAATAAACTGCTTGCAGATTGGCGCAAAGCGGAAAAAGAACTTCTTGCTTTTCAGGAAAAGAATAAAAAACTTCTTTCCTATCCGGTACTGCCAGACGGGAAAAAAATCGTAAAACTGGCGCAGAAAAACAGCATCGCATTGCAGGACGGGATTACAGAAAAGAAGCTGGATCTTACCCGTGAGATTGCGGATGTAAAAGAAGAGCTTCTTTCAATGGATGCGGAAGACTTTGCAGAAGAAAATGTCAGTACGGTAAATAATGGGAATACTGCTGTTGCTTCCCCGGAACCGGCAAAAGCCGATCCTCTTAAAGCGAAAGAAGTACTTCTGGAAAAACTTGGCGCATTTGAAAAGCAGTTGGATTCTTTTGCTCAAATAAAGGATAAAGAGGGCAATTTTGAAGAGAATTGCCGTATGGCAAAAGGAAAATTTGAAAAAAGCAATAGCAGGCTTACCGCAGAAATGAAAAGTTTTTCTGTAAAATATTATACCGGAAACCAGAAAGAATTGCAGAGTTTTCTGCCCATAAAGGAAAATGTGCCCGAAGTTATAGAAAAACAGAATCTGCATGAACAGATCAGGATCGAAGTAATCAGGAGAAATGAAGATGGAATCTATTGAAAAAACGCTGGATGATATAAAAACTCTTGTGCAGAGTCAGGATCTTTCAGACGGTTTGCATTTACGGCAGCTGTATAAAAAAGGAATGAGTATTTTTGCAGAACTCAATGGAAATCTGGAAAAATGCCGGACTATGATAAAAAACGGTCAGATACAGGATGCCCGCATTTTCAACTGCTCCTTTGCCGTTTCCCTTACGGCAACTGCGGAATATCTGGATGTGCCGGCAATAAGAGAATTTTTTGAGGTGTGCAGTGATTACGGTTTGGAAAAACCGAAATGGCCGGATCAGGAACTTCTGAATACTTTAAGTGTCCCCTCCTCCCATACGGAAAAGCGTCTCCATGAACTTTTGCAGGAGTACCGGAAGATCGCAAGGACAGCAACGAAAAAAGAGCGTATTGATATTTTGCGTCAGATCGTCAATAAACTTCCGGAATCTGTGCGTTGGCGCAATGATCTCATTGCCGCTGAAAGAGCAAGGATCATTGAGATCGAAAAAGCAATCGGGGAACTGCCGGATACTTTGGAAGCATTGCCGGAACTGGAAATGCTTTACAGGGAACTGCTTTCTCCGGATTGGCTGAATATGCCCAAAGGGGAACTGCTGGAAAAATGCCGTACAAAATTATTGCCTTTACAGCAATCTTTTCTCTGTAAACAGGCGGATGAAAAATTGGAGGAACTGAATAACGCTTATGCAGAACGGGATCTGGAAGCATTGCGTAACGGTTTTGAAAATTGGAAAAAATTCTGTACCAATCCTCTTTTGAAACTCAACAGCGGTCAGAAACAAACTGTTGCTGATATTGAAAAATTCCTTGTGACAAATGAGGAACAGGAACGGGGCAGAAAGGAACATGAAGTCCTGGTGGAAAAGTTGGAGGATCTTCTTGCTGCCAACTGTACTTTTGCTGATGTCGCCGGAGATTACAATCAACTGCTTTTACAGTTGGATGAGTATCCTGTTGCTCCCAGTTTGCTGGAACGGTTGAAAAATCTTGAACAGGAACACCGCAGAGGGGAACATTTCCGCAATGTACGCAGATGTGTTTACGGTTTTGCTGTATCTGTTTTTACCATTACCATTATTGCAGTTCTCATTGTTCAGGTACAGAAATACCTTGCAATAAAACAGAATTGCAAAAATCTTGCTTCTCTCATTCAGCAGGAAAAATATCTGGAAGCGGCAAATCTGTATGTTTCTTTGCGTTCCTCCGCTCCTGTTATTGCCGCTGATGCGAGAGTTCTGGCTCTCTATAATTCTGCCATAAGAAAGCATGAAGAGAAAAAAGCTGAACAGAAAAAGAGGGAAGAAGAATTTGCCCGTCTGCTGAAACAGATCAGTCATCTTGCCAAAGGGGAGGATGTATTGGATAATGCAAAAGCCATTGATAAGAGCATTGAAGAAGCAAGAAAGATCGCCGGAGGCCAGAATGAGAAAGCACTGAATTCTTTCCGGGAACTGGAAACAACGATAGCGGAACGGCGTACGGAGATCAAGAAAAAACGGGAAAAGGAATTTTTGCAGTATTGTGATAAAGTGATCCGGGATTCTGAAAGAAAACTCCTTTCCATTACAGAAACAGATCTGAAAATGCTTGCCTTGCATTTTGAAAAAACAGAAAAAGATCTGAAACAGAAAATGGAACTTTTTCCCTATGTGCCGGAACATCTTAAAAAACGCATCCTTGTCTCCTGGCAGAGTTTTATGGAGCGTTTCAGGGATGCCGTTACAAGAGAAGAACGCCGGAGACTTGTGAAAATGCCTTATGATTTTGAAACATATTTGAAGGGGCTGGAAGAGATCCGGTATAAAGATGCCGCCCTTGCCGGAGAATACCGCAATGCCATTGGGTTGATGGGGCATTACCGGCAGATATATGAGACTTTTCTGGGGAATATCCCGGACAGTGTGGACGGGATCGGAGATTTGAGTACTTATAAGGAGGGCGCACTGAAAAATGATCTTTCTTCCCTGTTGCCCGGAACGGCGGCAAGTAAAGGATTCCGGACATTTTTCGGGCAATTGCTGAAATTGAAGAGTTATTATGAATTGCACTTTACCACTGTGGATGGTCTGGATCATTTCTTCTACACAACAGAAAAACCGTTGTGTGAAAGACTCCGCCGCCCTGTAAGAACGCATATTTCCTTTTCCTCCCTGAAAAAGGATGGCTTTTTTACATTCCGGTATGAGCCCGGCGCAAGTGAAAGAGCCTATTCTCTGATAGAATATCCGGCGGCGGAAAATTATACTTTACCGGCAGTATATGCTCTCCTTGACGGAAAGAAAAATTTTTCAAAAGAAAGTGTGGAAAAAAGATGTTCCGCCGGTCTTTTTGCAGAAAAATACAATATTTTGAGTTCAGACGGCCCCGGATTATTCCTGAATTTGCAGAATGCGTTACTGGATTTGAAGAATCCGGAAAATATTGCCAATGTATATTTGAAAGAGGAAGTTTTTATTGCCCTTCTTGAAGAGTTCTGCCGTATTGCGCCCTCTTCTTTTTATCCGGAAGCAGAAAAGATCCTGCAGAAATTCAAGAATATGCGTTCTTCCAGAACTCCCCGCTTCTGGCAGACTGTTTATGCCCACAGGGAATATAAGGAAGAAAAGGAAAGTCTTCTGGAAATGTGGGCAAATGCTGATCTGGAAAGTGCCTTTGAAGCCGGGAATTTAAGAAGAAACTTTATTTGTGCTTTCTATGCCCGTAAACTTGTTCCGGCGGGAGTGGTGCAGAGTGTAAAAAATAATAAGGTATCTTTCCAGCCCTTTGCCGTCAAAGGGGCGGAATATTATATCCTCAAAGATGAGAAATTAGTGGATGTGACTTCCTTTGTTCAGAGAAAAAGTGTTGACCGCAAACATGCCGGGATCTTTTTCCCCGGACAGGTGTTGTGGACATTCGGAGATGAGATCAAAAGCAGTTCCTTTATCAATGAATGGAAGAAAAAAGCATTGGAAAAGAATATCCATCTGGATGTGAAGATACAACTTCTTCCTGACGGGAAAGGATTGTGAGGAACAAATGAACCCGGTAAATGACTCTTTTCCCAGATACTACATAAAAAAGTCCGGCAGGATCACCGGACCATTTTCTTTATTGAAAGTAAAAGCCATGTTTCATTCCGGAGCGGTTTCCGGCTATGATATGTTTTCCATGGATAAAGTCTCCTGGCAGAGTATTTATCTTCTTTTTCCCCATTTGATCCCCGGAAAAGAAAAAGTTGATGCTGTGTCTGGTGCAACTTCCGGAAGTCCTTTCCCGGTAAATGGTGGAAATGTTTCTGACGCAGAAAAGGAAAATGGCAATGACAATGCAGCGCGGGCAGAAAGCAAAAACTTTTTTGTCCGTTTCCTTTGCGATACAGCGGAAACCATTTCCCTTGTATGGAAATATCCGGTACTTTCGGCAGAGGGAGGACGAAAATGGAAAAGATGGCTTTTTTCTGCCTGTATCCTCCATTTTGTCACTGCAACAGTTATGGTTCTGCTTTTCGGAAAATATTACAGCAAATCATTTCATTATATTTTTTCTCTTCTCCGTGCCTGGGGGGGAGTTTCTGTATTGCTTTTGTTCTGTTTTCTGCCTGGGTATTTTCTTATCCGGTGCGGGAATAAGGAAGAGGTGAAAAGTAAAGAAAACTTTTTATCGTGTTCTGTGGCTCTTTTTGTGGATCACGGAATTGTGATGTGTGCATTAATGGCTTTATTTCATGCTGTTGTAAAAGTATCCATTCCGGGGATCATCGTATTGATGATTGTAAATGGGATCGTTTTGTGTGCTTCTTCCCGGCTTCTGGCGTTCTCATTGAAAGAAGCCAGGAGTGTGGCAGCGGAAAGCGTTTATCTTGCCGCAGTGCCGTTCAATGCTGTTTTCTGTTTACTTATATGGTATCTGGTCAAAATAATATAAAAGAACATAAAAGGAGAAAAAATGGAAAAGAAACCCATTTCAAGAAGAGTGAGTGATATTGAGTGTATCTGCGGATTTGCAAGTAAAAAATTTACGGATGTAAATGTATTTTTTGCATTTTTTGCGGGAGTTGTGATTTTTGCCGTATTTTATGGGGCATTAAGTTTTTTCAGAGGCAGTCACTGGGCAGTGGATATGTTTTTTCACGGCGGAGCGGAAAACCGTTCTTCCATCCCCTATTACACGGTTTTTCTGGGGTGCTGGGCTTTGGCGATCCTGCTGGTGAAGTTGCAGAAATTAAGTGTGCAGAAAAAGGCTTTGCTTCTGGATATCCTGCCGGAAGATCCTGCTTTTGTACTTACCACAGCAACGGCAAAAAAGATTCTGGAAAATATTACCATACAGGTCATCAATCCCAAAGATTTTGTTTTGCTTGACCGTATCGGAAGAGCTTTGACCAATTTGAAAAATCTGGGCAATGTCAGTGCGGTTGCCGAGTGCCTCAATACTCAGGCGCAGAATGATGAGGATTATCTTTCCAGTTCCTATACTGTATTGAAAGGCTTTATCTGGGCGATCCCCGTTCTTGGATTTATCGGAACTGTTCTGGGATTGGCAGAGGCTATCGGCGGATTCGGCAGTGTGGTGAAAAAGGGTGTGAACGATCCCCAGGAACTTATTTCTGCTCTGGGAAATGTTACCGGAGGACTTTCCACCGCCTTTGAAACAACTCTTATAGCCCTTGTAATGGCACTCATTATCCAGTTGTTGATGACTGCCGTACTCAATAAAGAAGAATTGTTCCTGGACAAATGTTCGGATTACTGCCATAAATATATCATAAGCAAGATCAAAAGCATAGATCTTGCCGATGACGGGGAATAAGAAAGAAATGGCAAAAAAAGACAATTCCCCCGCCATATCCTTTTTCAGTTTTCAGGATATCATCACCTCCATAACAGGGATCATGTTTCTGGTGGTGATGATGCTTGTACTTATGATCTTGCAGCAGCCGGATTCTGCCGCAAAACAGATGGATAAAAAAGTAAAGGAAAATGTAAAGAAACTGGAACAGGAAGTAAAAGTACTCAAACAGAGTCTTCTTATCCTTGCCAAACAGGCGGAAATGCGCAAAAAACGGCTGGAAGAATTGAAAAAACTCAATATGGAAAAACTGCCTGCCATAAAAAATGAACTTGTTTCCAAACTGGAAGCGGCGGATGCTTTGCTTTTGCAGATGGATGCGGAGGAAAAAGATTTTCTGAAAAAACAGAAAGAGGAAGTGGATAAGAGTGCAAAATTGCTCCTTGATCTGGATGAAAATGAAAAGTTGAAGAAAGAGAATGAACAGAAGATCGTTGAATTGAAAGATTTGGTATTGCGGCAGAAAAAACTTGCTGCAAAATATAAAAATATCGTAAAATTCGTCTGGGATAAAAGTAATCCCAAACGCCCGGTGCTTCTGGATTGCAGTGAAAAGAAGATCGTGATGAATTCTCTTGACGGAAAAATCCGGAACAAGAGTTTTTCCACAATAGCCGACTGTCTTGATTATTGTAAAACTCTTCCTGCCCATGATACTTATTTTATTCTTCTTATCAAGCCCTCCGCCTTTCATTATGCGGAAAATCTTTCCGCACAGTTGCGTGAGGCAGGTTTCGAGCGGGGCAGGGAGATCATTGCAAAAGAGGAACAGGTACTTATCGGAGGGGAGATGTGAAGTATGAGTAGAAAAAGATCCGAAGAAGATTCCAGTCTGGAACTTTTGCTTGATACCATGTGCAATACTTTCGGCGGGGTGATGTTTATTGCCATTTCCCTTGCGGTAATGATTTCCATGAGAAGTGCAGTTTCCTCCGTTCAGGAAGATTATTCAGCGGAAAAACTGGCTTCTCTACAAAAAGAACTTGCCACATTGCAACAGGTTTTTACTGTAAAAAAGCAGGAGACTGAACGTCTTGCCCTTGCGGTCAAAAATATGAGCAATGACCCCAGACTTATTCTGGTCAACGAAATAGCTTTCCTGGAACAGAAGTTGAAGGAAAGATTGCTGGAAGTGAAACTCAAAGAACAGAAAAGACTTCTTATCCAGACCCAGTTGACCGATATTTTATCCAAAAATCTTAAAATCGCCAATGCCCTCAAAGAGAGTAAAGAAAAAAATATCGTATTGGAAAAAGAGATAAAAATATTTGAAGAAGAGTTGGATAAACAGAAAAAAATCCTTTCCGTGCTTGTTCCGAAAAATCTGGTATTCAATACGATGGTGGAAAAAAATCTTGCGCCTTACTATATTATTGTCAATGAGGGGAAAGTCTGGAAAGTGGGACCGGAAATATCCGGGGATTCCTATAAACCGGATTCTGCGGTCAAATTGGAGATCAGAGGCGGGATCTATTATTGTCACCCCATTGCCGGCAGAGGTACAGAGATTTTTGATAATGACGATTTCAGCGGAGAATTTCTGATGCTGATACAGAATCTTCCCAAAGACCGTGTGCCGGAATTTGTTATCAGTAAAAATGATGCAGAAGTATTTGCAAAAATGCGGGAAAAGTTGAAAAAACAGAAAATTTTTCATGGCTTCAGCGTGCAGAAGAAAGAAAACGATGTCTTCGGTTATCATTTTATGAACAATGACAGGGGGAAATATGAATATTAAAACGAAAAAAGTTGCAGGCTCTTTTCTGATTTTCTTTCTTTTCTGGACTTTGATCATCCTTGCAGGATTCCTGTTGCTTGACCATACCGGCGGAAGCGGCGGGGGCAAAGGCTCCGGATATGGCGGTTCCGGCAATGGGGCTGGAAGTGGTTACAGTTCCGGCGGCAGTGGAAGCGGGCAGGGGGGAACGGCTTCTTCCGGAAGCGGCGCTGGAAGTCAGAAAAATATGGAAAACGGGAAAGTAAATACACAGGTAAAAACTTCTTCCAAAGCGGATACAAAAGGAAAAACTCCTGTTAAAAATCCTCCTCCGCAACAAAAAAATACCCCGCCTCCTGCGGAATCTTCTCCGGATCATGAGGGCGCGATCCGGGTCATGGACAACAACAGCAAAAATACAGATACCGCGACCTTTTACCTGCCTCAAAAAGTGCCTGTGGGGAAAAGCGGAAATGCCGGGACATCAAAAGGATTTTTCGGCGTGGAAGTGGGAGGGGAAGATAAGGTAATATTCCTGCTGGATGTTTCCGGCTCTATGGCAACGACCACTCCTGACGGCAATTCCACGCGTTTGCAGCTTGTGAAAAATGAGATGGCAAATTCTTTGAAATCCGGTTACCGGGATGCGGAAAACGGCGGGAAACGGGGGTATTTCCGTATTGCGACATTCAGTAATGATTGCAGTTTTTTCCCGGAAAAAAAGACAAAATATTATTTCAGAAAGCGTAAAGAGATCCTTGACGCCATTGCATTTGTCAATTCACTGAAAAGCGGAGGCGCAACAAATATGAGGCACGCCTGGGGAATGTTACTGCCCATCATCCGGGAACAGCAGATCAGGACGGTTTATTTCCTTTCCGATGGAGAACCTACGGATTGTTCACCGCAATCTCTGCTTCAGTTCCTCAATAAAGAGTTTCCCACATTAAAAATCCATACTTTTTCTCTGGGCATGGCTTCCACACTTCTCAAAGATATTGCCAAAAGTCATAACGGGGTATACCGGGAGATCTTTTAAGAGTATTGCGGGTCTTTCCTGACTATGGTGGATGCCCAAAAAAAGACCACCGATCCCGGTGGTCTTTGAAAAGATTTGCTTTCTTTATTTTTCCTCTTGTTTCCGGAATACATATTCCAGAAGATCCAATATGAGGCGCGAATCCTGTGTTCCGCAGAAGATCACATAACCTGTGCCGACTTTATTGATGGTTGCCATGTAAAGATCTTTTTCCTTCCCGTGTCCCACAAGGGGGACCGCTCCGGCAAGTCCGGACGCCATGGGGGAATATACTCTTCTTGTTTTCCAGGTGCGGTTTTTACCGAAAGAAGGAAGATAGATATACTCATGTTCCAGACTCTTTTTCTGGGTATAGGGTATAGCATGGAGGGCTTTGGATGCGGTCACGCCGAAAAGCTCTTTTGCCAGAACTTTGTCTCTGGAAAAAATCTGCCCCATCGCAGTATAGCCGAAAATAACTGTTCCGCCGTTTTCCACATAGGTTTTTATTCTCGGAAGAGTATTTTTTGTTACGGCACCTGCCGGTACATAAACAGCATCAAACTTATCATTGAAGATGTGTTCAAAGGAGGGGAAAACAATTCCGTTGTCATACCACTTTTTCTGTTTACTTACTGTTTCAAGAGAAAAGTCCATGCCCCAGTCTTTCTGTGAAGCGATACTCTTGTGTTGACTGTATGCAGCGGGGGTGGCGAGAACAAGGATCTTTCTATTGTATTCCCCTTTTACTGCGGGGCGTTTCTTCTGTGTTCTTGCAGAAACATTTTTTACAAGAATGGTCTGATCCACATACTGGGGAGTATTGTGGTAGAGGGGCTTGACAGGAGCGCAGAAATAGATCCCGGTAAGTTTGCAGGGCATGACCGGATTTCCCCAGGGGCCTGACCAGGTATTCCTCACGGAACCTGTGGAAAGATCCCGCAGTTTGGAGTTTTCTGTGACCGGGAAAGGCAGGAACGCCCATGCCCCGTCATAATCAATGGAGCATCTTCCTGTAAAGTCGGAAAGATCGGAAGAACCGTGGGCGGCAGTACCGCAGGATACACGGCGTACCCCTTTGGCATCTTCCAGTTCAAAATAGATCTGTCCCCAACCGGAATTGCCTTTTACCCACAATCCCATCGTATCCACTTCATCTCTGATGGGAATGGGTTTATCCGGACGGATGATCATATATTCACTGAAAAATTCATTGAGTTTGCGGTCACTTTTGATGGTCAGAGCAAGGCATTTCCCCATTTCCTTATCCATGACCTCTCTGACGGAGGCTGTTCCGGCAAGCACCCGGTTGTTCCGGGGTTGGGCAGTTTTACCTTCCACAAGAAGAGATTTTTTCTGTTCCACTTTCCATTTTGCCGCAGAATCCACTTTATCCACTACATAAAATTCCCGGGGATCTGCTTCAGGATCGTGAGGGATGCTTCTTCCTGTGATCCTGATGGAGGCAAGGGCCTTGTTTGTAATAAGATACTGTGCGGCTGTACCGGCAGTAAGTTTCAATTTTCTGAACCATACAGAAGGTTTGGAAGAGTGTCCGTGGAACTCGATATGCTCAATATCGGAAGAATTTGTTTTGATTTCCAGATCAGCACTTCCGCGGCTTGTCCACAGGGCATAGATGATCTTTCCATCGTATGTTCTTTCAAATTCTGCACAGTAAACCGTATTGGATGTTGTGGGCAGCATCCTTTTGAATTTCACCTGATCCATAACTTTTGTAAAGGTTCCTGTGGCAGAAGCAGAAGGATTGGGGTAATAGTAGGGGGCACGCCCGGGGCCGCCTGCCCAGAAAGAGGAATCGTAGGAGTTGCCTACACCGCCTCCGTCATTTGCTCCGCCAATGTGTTCAAAGCCGAAGATATACTGAACAAGCATGTCTCTTACAAACCATTCCGCATGACGGTGCAAGCCCAGAAGTTCCGCTTTTCTTGCAATGTTTTCCGGACCTGTGGAAGTTTTGATGTGACCATAGCCGAAAATTTC
>JAGBXB010000045.1 GCA_017629515.1 Lentisphaeria bacterium
CTTTTTTTCATGTGTTCTGCACTTTTTCTTTCAGGTGCAGAAGGCAGAAAAGTGCTTCTTCTCGGTCATGGTTCCGATACATGGAAGCTGGAAAAAGCACTGACCGATGGAAATATCGCTTCCCAAACGATCCGCACATGGCCTTCCATGAACGTTTATTCAGCATACAGTGCTGTATATATCGGGGAAAGTGTTCAGGGGATCGCATTAAATGCCTGGAATGACGCTGATTTCAATAAGGTGAAAAAATATGTTGCCGGTGGCGGTATTCTGATCCTCTCCGGTGATACTGCTTTCCAGCTTACCGGAAATAACAGAAAACTTGCCGCAAAGTATGCGGATTTCCTTGGTTTCCGTTCCTTTACTCTTTTTCCGAACGATCCTGCATCTTTTGCTGTTGTTACGGAAAAAACGCTTGCTGCAAAAAGTGCCTGCAAGGGAAAATATGTTTCCTGGCTGCGTAATGCAACGATTTCCGCTTCAGACCTTGCAGAAGCAAAAATTTTCCTTACATTTACCGTAAAAGGAAAAAATTATGCTGCCGGTACCGTACGCACTTACGGCAAAGGTAAAGTGTATTATCTGGCTCCCACTTTGCACCGGATCGCCGGCAACGGTGAGATCGAACTCGGATATCATGCAAAAAATGGTAAATGGGAATTGAATGAGCAGGGCAGGGGAGCGGAAAGATTTGCTTCTTTCCTTTCCGCTCTTTTCAATACTTTTCCTGCTGTTCAGAAGATCCCGTCCAAATCCCCCGCAGTTATTACAGGCGGCGATGCTTCAAGGGTCTCTATGGCTTTACGCAATGAGAATATTGAGTATAAAAGTGTAAAACAGCTTTTGCCTTCTGAATATAAAAAATATGCTCTTGTTTATATCGGAGAAACCCTTAAACATGATAAACAGAGAAAAAACTGGCTTGATCCGGAGACCCTGAAAACTGTGCAGGAATATCTGGAAAATGGCGGAGTTATCGTTACAAGCGGCAATATTCCCTCTTTCCTTGCCGGGCGTGATATGGGTGTACTTGCTTCTCTCTTCGGTTTCTCCTCCTTTGGTGCTGTAAAGCAAAGTGATGTAAAGGAGTTCCTCTTTACCAAAGCCGGGGAAAACTGGCGGAAAAAGGCGGCAATTACTTCCCGGGAACTGAAATGGAACAACAGGATCAATACAAAACCCGGTAAACTTACCACCGCAACAGTTCTTGGAGAATTCCGTACAAATAAGGGAAATATTCCCGCCTTTACCGTAAACAAGGTTGGCAAAGGTTTCCTTTACTGGATCGCAACCAATCCCTACCGGCTTATCCCCAATAAAAATGAGGTTCTGGGAGAACCGGATGAGTACGGACTCTTTATCCTGAATGAACGCGGCCGTGCTTCTGCCGATCTGCAGAAACTTTTTGTTACTCTCTTCAGAAGTCCAGCCAATATCGCTTTACGCAAAGATTTTCCTGAAAAAGCACAATGGGGACTGGTTCCTCTGGGAAAACCGGGCGATCTGCCCAAACCGGCGAACTTCCCCAAACAGGTCGTCTATAAAAAATACACAGTTCCTGACAATGCTTTCCTTTTGAGCAAGGAAAGAAAAGCACAGGCGGTGATCGTTTCAACCACTAAAAAGACACTTTCTCTGGCAAAAAGGGTTGCAAAGTATCTGCATGATATTACAGGTGCCGAATTCAGGATCGTTCATTCTGTCCCCAAAAACGGCATTGCTGTCATCCTTTTTGATGAAACAAATGCCCACATCGCTTCCAAAAATCTGAAAGACGCCGGTACAGATACGGCAATAGCGGAAACAAAAGGCAATAAACTGTATTTAGGCGGAAAAGGAGATGGAACAACTCTTGCTGTTTACTATTTCCTTGACAAACTTGGCGTACGGAAACTCTGGCCGGGAAAAGGCGGTACAGTTATTCCAGTCAGTCCCACGCTTTATGCGCCCCGGCTCTCTTTATATTCAACGCCCAAACTCTCTACAAGGGCTGTGCGTTCTGCAAGAATATATTTCCCCAGAGCTGCCCAGGGGGCGGCAAAATGTTCCGTGGATCTGAAAACATATCTTGGAAAAGTGGATAAGGAAACCGCCGCCTATTTCAACTGGTACGGGATCGTTTCCGACAGGGAAAAAGGAGTGAGATGGGCAAGAGGGTTGAGCCATACAAAGAAGAACAATCTGTATATGCGGTTCAAAAATACTCATCCTGAATATTTTGCTCTGCAAAGCAACGGAAGCCGTTCCCAGGATGCTTCCCCCCTGCGTTTCCGGCTTTGCCACAGCAATAAGAATATGATCCGGCAGGTGGCAATGGATTCCCTGAAAGCTCTTGAGGAGAGTCCGAAAACAAATGTTGTTTCCATTCCGCTTACTGACGGAGGCGGGCCCACATTCTGTATGTGTATAAAATGCAGGGAACTTGATCCTGTGAATGCCGCTCCGGAAAATATCCCCTTCCTTCTGGGGATGACCCGGCAGAATGTGAAATATGTGGCACTCACCGACCGGGTGCTGGCATTTTCCAATGCTGTTGCGGAGATCGTGGTAAAGAAAAGACCGGATGCAAAAATCTATATGTATGTGTATAGTCATTATACATCCGCCCCGGTAAAGGTCAAGCCCCACCCCTCTCTGCTCATTCTGATCGCCAATGTGAATTATACCAAAGAAAGTATGCGGAAAAATCACATTGAGGATATGAAAAAATATGCCATGTTCCCCGGAGAATATTTCTGGAGAACCAATGCATTGCGGGGGTTTTATACGGAACTTGCCCCGCAGGATTTCTCCAGAAAAATCTTTGAGGATATCGAATTATTCAAAGCCAATGTGATCTCCGGTACAGATATTGACTGTATGGAACATCATTGGGCATACAAGCCCCTTGTGTATTATTCCATGGCAAAGGCACTCTGGAATCCTGACCGGTTGAGTTTTGAGGATATTGCGGATGATTTCTGCAAGCGTGGATTCGGCAAAGCTGCCGGGGAAATGCGGGCATATTTCGATCTTCTGGAAAAGACGACCGATGCCGCCGCCGGTGCGGAAGGGGAGTATCTGCAATTCTTTGATGAAAAAGTGATCGCTTCTTTACAGGCACTCCTGAAAAAGGCGGAAATGAAGGCAAAAGACTCTCCTCAGGATCTTGAGCGCATCGCATTTGTTTCTGCCGGACTCAAAGGCGGTATTTTGAGCAGAAAACTTTATATGGCAAAGAAAAAGAATGATTCAGTCCTGTTTGAAAAACTGCGGAAGGAATTTATTACTTATGTACGCACAAGTGCTGAAACAAACCCCTTCATACTCAATCCCGCTTCCGTGGGAAGGTATGATAACTTTGTCAAGTAAGAATTGAAAACAATACAGACACAGAAAGGATTTTTATATGAAAGTAGTAAAACACGTTATGCGTAAACTCGGGCACCCTGTAAGCCGTCCTCTCCGGACAATGGGGTACCGTGACTTTACATCCAATGATGATTGGAAAAACAATCTTATTTCCTTCACCAGTCTTGCTTATCATCCGGAAAGAAAGACTGTCGTTTGCGGAATGACCTCCTTCAATAATGAATTGATGGTGGAATTCGATCCTGCAAAAGGCACTTTTACTGATCTTGCGTACAGACCTGAATCAGAAAAATTTGAGATCAAGATCCATCGCTCTCTGCATCTTGACCGTAAAGGAAATGCTTATGGTGCCACAGCCTGTCTGCACAGGGAAGATCAGAGGCTGGAAGCAAAAGGCGGCAGGATCTTCTATTATGATTTTGAAACAAAAAAATATGATTTTCTCGGGATTCCCGTACCCCATGATTATATCCAGACCATCACCGTGGATGAAGATCGCGGTTTGATCTACGGGGTAACTTATCCTGTTTTTGAATTTTTTGCATTTGATATCCGCACCCGTACGGTGAAATTCCGTCAGTATATGGGAAGTGCTCCCCATATCATGGCATTGGATGATAAGGGCGGAGTATGGTCAACATGGAATACCCGTACCCATAATCTTTTCCGCTATGATCCGGATACCAATACTGTACAGTATTTCAACCATTCTCTCATGCCCGGACAGGGAGCGGATCTCATGTATCCCGGAGCCGGCCCCATTGATATGATGCTCAACGGCGGCGACGGCCTTCTGTATGTGGGATGCGCCACAGGGGATCTTCTGCGTATCCATCCGGAAACGGCTGAAGTGGAATATCTGGGACGCCCCACACCGGAACGGAGAATGCCTGCACTGGAAGTAGGACCTGACGGCAGGATCTATGGTATTTCCGGATTTTACGGTAAATGTCATCTTTTTGCCTATGACCGTGAAAAACGCAATTTTGAAGATTTCGGTCTTATTACAGACGGGGAAGACCAGCTGTATATCGGCCATGATATCTGCTTTGCGGAAGGAAACCGGATCTTTGCCGGAGAAACGGATACGGAAGAGCGTGCCGGTTATCTCTGGGAATGTATTTTGTAAGTTTTTTTCTGAATCCTGAATAAGAAGCCTCCGGAAATTGCCTGTAACAGTGCTTTTTCCGGAGTTTTTTTGTCTGAATCATTTGTCGCTGGTATTGGCATGGGCATTCTTTGGATATAATACTGTAAGGAAGAACTCTCTTCAAGTGGAATACGCCCAAAAGCACCACTGCAACAAGCACCGCTTAAAGGTACAACAAGCGTAAGGACAGGAGTTTAAAACAAAAAAGCCGTCATAATGACGGCTGATAGATCAAAATGGTGGTGGGGAGTGGATTCGAACCACTGAAGTCAGGGACGGTAGATTTACAGTCTACTGCATTTGGCCACTCTGCAACCCCACCAACTTTCAAATGGAGCGGGTGAAGGGAATCGAACCCTCACGATCAGC
>JAGBXB010000046.1 GCA_017629515.1 Lentisphaeria bacterium
ATCATGATAGAGGCCGCATTGAAAAATCTTCCGTGAAAATCACAACACCAATGGAGAAAATTGTGAAACATCTGCTGATCCTTTCACTTTTGCTTGTTTCCGCTGTTCTTGCCGGAGCTCCTGCCAGACAGCCGGTACAGGAGTCCGATCCGGAAGTCATTGTTTCCAAATCAAAGAAAAAGGTGACAAGGGATTATAGAAATGTTTTTCCTGTAAAGACGATCGCCGTTACCACACCTGCCTCCTACCCCCATTCCGGTGCAAACCGTCTGGGGGTGGAAATGTTGAAAAAGGGCAATTACAAGGTAAAAGTCATGCCTCACACATTTCTTGATCCGGCAACACTGAAAAATACAAACAGGAAAGCACATAAAGGGTATGCTTCCATACCTGTAGAAATGCGTCTGGAGGATTTTTACAAAGCATGGAACGATCCGGAAGTGGAAATGATCATCTGTTCCAGAGGCGGAAACGGCTGTTTTGAACTTCTGGAAAAAATCGACTGGAATAAATTGAAAAAACGCCCGGAAATGATTTTTATGGGGTATAGCGATGTGACCCTTATTCTCTGTAAACTTCTGGAAAAGGAAGGGTATGCCCGGCCTGTGGCAGGTCCCATGATGGGATCTATGACCGGGCTTCCGCCTGCCATGATCACCGGATTGAAAAAAATGCTTTCCGGAGAGAAAGTCGGACCATACAAAGTAACTCCCCTTGTTGGCGGGGATTGTTCCGGAAAAGCTGTTGCCGGACTTCTGCAGAGATTTGCCACAGCAAAAAGAGCAAATTATGCCATCCCCACAAAAGGAAAAATCATTTTTATTGAAGGCGTTTCCCTTTCCGCCGCCAGAGTGAAACAGGAACTGCTTGATCTTAAAAAGATGAAATTCTTTGACGGTGCTGCCGGTGTGGTATTCTGCCATTTCACCCGTACAAAAGAGGGAAAGGAAATCGGAAAAGTCATCAAAGAATTTGCCCCCTCTCTGGGGATCCCCGTTTATACGGGATTTCCTTTCGGGCATACGGCAAAACATCAGGCAATGGATCTTACCAGAACTGCGGAGATCAAAAATAATATGGTTATTTTCCCTGCCGTAAAAAAATAAAAGCGACCACTGACGGTAAATTTTTATGAGCTGTTGCAAAAAAATTGCAATGGCTCTTTTTTTTGCCGGTAAAAGGGAATAAAAAAAAGGGGGGGCATAGCTCCGATGGACTTTTTCCCATTGTTCCTGCTTAAAAGATGAAAAAAGTTTGGTAAATATTCAAATAAATCGGAGTTTCTCAAATATATCTTTTGAGGAATATGCCCTGTAAGGGGGCAAACTGCTCTATAAGAGCGGCAGAAGGGACTGCATTTCTCTTTCTGCCGCTCTTTCAGAGCTTGCTTTTTTGTTTTGTACTCCTACCCGGGGGTACGGTCCCTTACAGGTCCCTACCCACCGGGCTATGTTCCTGCGGGGCTTTCAGCCCCTCTTGCCCTTTCAGGGCATTTTTTTGCAATCAC
>JAGBXB010000007.1 GCA_017629515.1 Lentisphaeria bacterium
GGTAAATATGCAGGCATGGACCGGTACGAATGCAGAAAGGCATGTGTGGCGGATATCGAAGCACTGGGACTTCTGGAAAAGATCGAAGATATCACCCATAATGTGGGTTTTTCTGAACGCGGCGGCGTGGAGATCGAAACTCTTTTGAGTGACCAGTGGTTTGTGAAAATGGATTCCCTTGCCAAACCTGCCATTGAAGCAGTACGCTCCGGCAAAATCAAATTCTATCCGGAAAAATGGACAAAGACCTATTTCCACTGGATGGAAAATATCCAGGACTGGTGTATCAGCCGTCAGATCTGGTGGGGACACCGTATCCCGGCATGGTACAGAGGGGCTATCAATGATGAAAACCGGGAAGTTTATGTGGGAACAAAAGCTCCTGAAGGGGAAGGATGGTATCAGGAGGAAGATGTACTGGATACCTGGTTCAGCTCCTGGCTGTGGCCCTTCTCCATCATGGGATGGCCGGAAAATACAGAAGAACTCAAATATTTCTATCCCTCCAATGACCTTGTGACCGGTCCGGATATCATCTTCTTCTGGGTTGCCCGTATGATCATGGCAGGCTTGGAATTCAAAGGGGAAATACCTTTCTCCAATGTCTATTTCACAAGTATCATCCGTGACGATCTGGGCAGAAAATTGAGTAAATCCCTGGGCAACAGCCCCGACCCGCTGGATGTGATCAAACAGTATGGTGCCGATGCTCTGCGCTTCTCCATCATCTATATTGCGCCTGTGGGGATGGATATCCGTTACTCCAATGAAAAATGCGAGATCGGAAGAAACTTTGCCAACAAGATGTGGAACGCCTGCCGTTTCCGCCGTATGCAAGGAGAGGTCAGCAAATCCTTTAAAGATCTTTCCGGCATCGATTTAACGAAACTCACCCCGGATGAAAAATGGATGCTTTCCTGGGCAGACCGTACCATTAAAACCGTACGGGATTCTCTGGATAACTTCAAATTCCACTTTGCCGCCCACGAACTTTATGAAATGGTGTGGAGTACCTATTGCGACTGGTTCATTGAAAGCTGCAAATCCCGTCTTTACGGAACTGCGGAAGAAAAGGAACAGGCTCTTGCGGTCATGGACTTTGTGCTGTGGAGCATCCTGCGTATGCTGCATCCTTTCATGCCTTTCGTAACAGAAGAACTTGCCCACCAGATGGGATTTGTTGCGGAAAATGAAAGTATCATGTATGCCCCCTTCCCTGCCGATCTGGAAATGCTTGGTCTGGGGGAACTTTTGAAAGATGCGGAAAAAGTTCAGGCAATGGTGGAAGATAAATTTGAGATCATCCGTGCAGGACGCAATATGCGGGTAGCTTACGATATTGCCCCCGGTAAAAAACTCAAATATCATGTCAAAGCCAATACTGCGGAAACCGAAAGTTTCTTCAAAAGCGAAATGAAAAATATGATGACTCTTCTCAATGCGGAAGAGTTGACCATTTCTCTGGAAGAATACAAAGCAGAAGATGGTGCCGGAGCCCCCTCCATTCTGGCAAATGCAGGAGCCATCTATTTGCCTCTCAAAGGGGTCATTGATGTAGAAGCAGAGATCAAGAAACTGGAAAAACAGCAGAAAGATCTCATGGGCTGGATCAGATCCGGTGAAGGCAAACTCAATAATGCCGGGTTTGTAGCAAAAGCCCCGGCAAAGGTGGTGGAAGATACCAAAGCATCCATTGCCGAAATGAAAGAGCGTCTTGCCCGTGTGGAAGAAGCACTCAAAGCTTTGAAAAACTGATAGAATTTTGGTTTTCTTTTCAGGGCTGCTGCAAAATCCCAATAGGTGAGCAGCAGTCCTGTTTTATTTTAAACAGACAATCGAAAGTATAATAAGTCATAACAGAAAAAAATCATGACTTCTTTTACAACTTCTCAAGGGTATTTGTGTTATTATTCAAACATTGCCTTTGAGGTACGGGTCTTGGGGGAGTCTATAAAAAAACTGCTGCATCATCCACGGCGGGATTTTGCAGCAGTTTCAATTAAAGGCAGAATAAAATTTATTTTGCCTCACCAGGAATCGTAAGCAGAAAACCTGTAATGATCTTAATCATTTAATACTTTTCTGCTTATTTTTGTATGATTTTTTCCACTTCGATCTCTTCGATCTCCACATCCATTGCACTGTAACTGCCGAACTGGATGGCAATATAAGTCAGATCTTTTCCTTTGTACGGAGGGGCAATGGTAAAGGTGCCTTTGTATTCTTTGAAGAGCAAAGAAGAATCCACTTTCACACTCTGACCGCCGGTACCGCAATGTCCTTTTGATCCATAAGCATAGTAACCAACAGAAAGAGAACCTTTCCCCTTTGCTTTGATCTCAAATTTGTAAGTTTCCCCGGCTTTTGCAGGGATTTTCACAGTGCTGTACATTGCGAAATATCCTTTTTCATTTTTCAATTTAAGGATATTGTCATCCCCTTTACGGATCACTTCACTGATCCCGGTTTTCACACCGTTTCTGACCCAGGAAGCGGGCAATTTGGTTTTGGGATCAATAACTTTGAATTCACCATTGATTTTCAATTCATCTGCAAAGAGTGTTCCGGCGGCAAAAATTGCCACCACAGCAAGGAAGATACTTTTTTTCATTTTTTGTTTCCTTCTTTTGTTTGTTTTATTTTTCTATCGGAAAAATTAATAAAAACCCATCCAGCCTTTCAAGGGACTGTCTTCCACCGTCACCAGTTCGATATCCGCCCCTTTTCTGCCCAGTTGTCTCTTTGCCCAGGAACGGAAATCCACCAGTGCGGCAAGATCCTGATGCCGGAGATTTTTCGCCTTTGCCCGTTCCAGATGGGAAGCATTCCAACATTCCCCGACAACGACATTCGTTATGGCAAAGCAATCCCCCTCCTGAGCGTTTTCCAATCTCTGACGCACAAATTTTTTCAGGATATTTTCCGTTCCCTGACAGGCAAAACACCCCGTTTTCGCCAAAGTTTCATCTGCATTTTTCCTGCGGAAAGATTCCTGAAAATCGGCAGAAGCCATATTGAAAGATGTTTTACATTTGAGTTTTTTCACCTTTTCCGCCCTTTTTTCTTTCCAGGAAAGAAGATAAGTAAGGCGGATATTTCTCCCGTCAGGAACTTCTTCCACGCCGGGATCAAGAGTAAATATTTCCCAGAGGAATTTTACTTTCCCATCTTCTTTTTTCATAAGGAAACGGCTTGTCCCCTGAAATCTTCCGGCAAACTCCCACCGCCACAAATCATCGCCGGGAGCAAAGGCGATACTGGATTTTTTGGTCTCAAAAACAGCAAGAGCAGGAAGCGTTTTTTCATCATAAAAGACCGTTCCCTCTTCCAATGCTTCAAAATCCACTTCCTTATTATTCTCCACGGGAAAAATCACTTTTCTCACCGCTCCGGCAATTTCCAATCCGCCGACAGAAATATTCTTCACCCGGCAGGATGCCCGCATACGGATATCCAGAGTACAGGAAATGAGTTTTTCCTCCACCCGGATCTTTCTTGCCACACAGGGTTCTTCTCCGAACGGGATACTGTTTTCCAGTTCCAGAGTACACTCTTTACCGTTTTCCGCCATGTGCGGGCGTCGTTTTCCCCTTAAAGCGGAACTTTCCGGCAGATCACCGATTTTTACAGGGAGAGTTTTTGCACTGATCTCCCCGGCAACATCCAGCGTCACATCCTCCACTCCGGAAACATCCGTCATGACCCGGATATTGCCGATACTGCACAATAATCCTTTTCTGCCTGTATATTCCAATTCAAAAAATTCTTCGGTTTCCCCGGAAGTTTTTCTGCTTTTGAGTTCAGCCATTCTTTTTTATCCTTACATTTTCTTTTTACAGGATCTCTGCAATTTCTTCCATCTTTTTCCGCACAAAAGGTATCGGTTCAGCTGCGGCATACCCCAGAGGGGAAAGGGCAAAAATATTCCAATTGCTTTCTGTCAAATCCAGTGCCGCATTTGCTCTGGCGCGTTCAAAAGCACAGATCCAGCATGTTCCCAGCCCCTCTTCCGCGGCGGCAAGGACAAAGTGTTCCATAGCGATAGCGGCATCTACATCCGCAATGGAATTACCTTCTCTTCTGCGCCATGCCATACTTTCATTGGAAGCGGCGGCAACGATCACCGGAGCCGTTTTCAACCAGTCTTCCTTATATACCGAAGCAAGTTTTTCCCGTTTGGCGGGATCTTTTACAATAAAAAATTTGAAAGGCTGTCTGTTGCACGCTGTAGGCGCATTCCGGATCGCCTCCAATATATTTTCAAGAGATTTTTCCGGCACTGGCGTATCTTTATACAACCGGATACTGCGCCGTTTTTTCAGAACATCATAAAATTCCATTTTTCCTCCTTTATCCATTGCGGAAACGATCATGAGGTACTATAACACCCGGGGAAGCAAATACAACCCTTTTACAGAAAAAAAAGCATTATTTTCCGCTTTCCATAAGAAAATACGCCATTTTCTTAAACTCTTCCAGAGTCACTTTTTCCGCGCGGATATCTTTATCCACTCCTGCAAAAGCCATGGCATCAAGGATCTTCTGCTGATCAAAAAATGCCGCTGCCTGCTTATACATCTTTTTTCTTCTGTGGGCGAAAGAGGCTTTTACAAGATTATTCAATACTTTCATCACATCCTGCGGCAATCTGTCCTGACGCAGTTTCAAACGCAGGATAGCAGAATCCACATCCGGCGGAGGGCAGAAAACTTCCGGCGGAACGATCCGCAATATCTCCGGTTCATACATTGCCTGCAACCGTACGGTAAATGAACCGTAGGCATCTGTTCCGGGTGCGGCGGAAAATCTTTCAGCGACCTCTTTTTGCAGCATTACAAGCATTTCCGTAGGCGGACAGGCAAGCATAAGCATATTGGCAATAAATACAGAACCGCAGGAATAAGGAAGATTGGAAACCACACGGAAAGGTTTTCCTGCTCCGAAAACAGATTCCACATCCACTTTACAGGCATCGCCCTCAATGAGACGCAAAGAGGTGTTTATATAACTGTTACGCAAATATTCTGCGATCTTTCTGTCAAATTCGATGGCGGCAAAATTCGCCCCGGTTTTTACGATATGGGAAGTCAATGCCCCGAATCCGGGACCCACTTCCAGAATATTTTCCCCTTCCCTGATATCGGCTTTTTTGATGATCCATTGGGAAAACTGGTCATCGATCAGGAAGTTCTGCCCCATTTTTTTACTGGGGGCTATTCCGAGAGTTTTCTGCAAAGCCAAAAGCTGTGTCCGGTTCATTTGTCACCTTTTCTTAATGATGATGACCGCATCCGCAGGAGCATCCGCAGGAACGGGAGGCAGCCGCAGGACAGGAATCTGCATTGGCACAGGAAGAAGCGGGAGAATCCACTTTAGCGGCAAATGTGGAAAGAAGTTTCTTTACATCCTTTGTTCCGCAGACAGGGCACACGGCAGAAGCGGAACTATGGGGAAGAAGAAGCTCAAATTTTTTCTCACATTTTTTACATTCATATTCAAAAATGGGCATATAAAGATCCTTTTACTGTAAGAAGTTATTTTTTCTTTTCTCTTGTAATGAACCGGTAAATGCCAAAAGCCAGAAGAGCCATGACAAAAAAGAATACCGGATAAGCCGCCATCATCCATTTTTTCCCGAAAAGGGAGGTAAATTCACTCATCCCCCCCACCCCGGTAATAAAGGTGGGTACGGAAATGGCGATAACGATAGCGTTCATGTTTTTCATCATAAGATTGAGGTTGTTATTGATCATGGACGCTCTTGCACTCATCATGCCTTCCAAAACCTGGGAATAGGTTTTTGCCTGTTCAAGGAACTGATTATTTTCAATGGAGATATCTTCCAGCAATTCCATATTGTCTTCGTCAAAGTGCAGTTTGGAAGAGTTGAAAGTAAGTTTCGTAAGCACATGGGAGTTCCAACGCAGAGCGTTGACATAATAGATCAAACCTTTCCCCAGAGTAAAGGTATTCATAAGACTCTGATTATCCATGGAGGAACTTATATCCCGTTCCAGTTCATTGCTCAAAGTATTGATACTGTTCAAATGTTCCTCAAAGTGCCGCACCACCTGCAGCATGATCCGCAGCATCACATCCTGGGGGGTATCCAGAGCCACCGCCGGGAATCTTCTGGGGAAAAGCTGCTGGGGTTCATCCAGAAGCACCACGATATGGGTAGGCGGAAAGATGAAAATACCCATAGACTTGATCCGGAAGAAGAAATTATCTTCTGCCGAATAGTTTTTAGGATATTTCATGATCACAGCAGTATATTCCTTTTCAAACTCGATACGGGGAGTCTCGTTGGCATCCACGCAGGAACTCATGGTATGTTCATTGATCTTGTAATCATTGATCAGATGGGAGCGTTCTTCATCATCCGGCAGGATATAGACCTCAATAAGCGGAGAGCCTGCCGCAGACGGGACGATCTTCCCGTTGATAACAGAATAGGTTTGAAGCATATTTCCTCCGCTTTATGAAATTTATATGTGAATGCGATCAGTCCATTTCTTTAAACTATATCACGCGTAAGGATATTTTGCAAGTATAAAAAATCAAAAAAATTCTTGACATTTTGTTATTTTGTGATACTTTACAAGCAACGAGCAAAAAGAGGACTTTATATGACAGAAAAAATGAATGAAAATTTTTCTTCCCCCCCGTTGATGCAATCTTCTGCCGTATGCGGTTTTCCCTCCCCTGCCGAACAGTATGTGGAAATGCCTCTGGATCTGAATGATCTTCTTGTAAAAAATCCCCCGGCAACCTTTTTTGTACGGGCGGCGGGAGATTCCATGACAGGAGCAGGGATAAGAGAAGGGGATATTCTTGTTGTGGACAGAAGCATCAATGCCCGGAGCGGTCATATCGTCATTGCCTGTGTGGAAAATGAGTTTACGGTAAAATATCTGCAAGCGGATGATACCGGAGTAAAACTTCTCCCTGCCAATAAAAAATATCCCCCCATCCATTTCCGGGAGGGTATGGAATTGAAGATTTTCGGAGTTGTGACATCTTGTATCCATCAGTTCCTTAAAAAGAACCCGAAGGCAAACCATGCAGTATGACAGAATCCAAAAAGGGGTCTTTCTTTCCCGCCCCAACAGATTTATTGCCTTTGTCCGTACGGAAGAGGGGAAAGAGGAAAAAGTCCATGTTCCCAATACCGGCAGATGCAGGGAACTGCTTTTACCGGGAGCAACAGTTTTTCTTTCGGAAGGTTCCAATCCTGCAAGAAAAACAAAATATGACCTTGTTGCGGTGGAAAAAGTTCTTCCATGCGCAGGAACGCTTCTTATCAATATGGATTCCCACATCACAAACGCTGTTGCGGAAGAGTATTTATTGAAAAACAATCTTTTTGCAGATATTTTTCCATCTCTTCCCGATGTGAAAAAAGAGGTGATTTCCGGCACATCCCGGTTTGATTTTCTGTTGGAGAAAGGTGAAAAGAAACTTTTTCTGGAAGTAAAAAGTGTCACACTGGAAGATAACGGAATCGTCCTTTTTCCCGATGCACCCACCTTGCGGGGCGTCAAACATCTTGAAGAACTCATCCGGTTAAAAAAAGAGGGCTTTTTTTCTGCTGTGCTTTTTGTTGTCCAGCTGGAAAAAGCCAAAGAGTTCCGTCCCAACAGCCAGACCCATCCGGAATTTGCACAAACTTTGAAAAAAGCCTTTGAGAATGGAGTAAAGATCCTTGTTATGACCTGTAAAGTAACGCCGGAAAGCATTTTTCTTGATTCTCCCATTCCTTTTATCCTTTGAAGACTTGCATATTTTATTTTCTGCTGTATTTTATTTATGATGACATGAAGTAATTTCAAAACGCATCCGAAACATAGTGACGAAGTACTGTGAAAGGCAATTTTCGGCTGCCCCCCATTGCGGCAACAGCCGAAAATGCTCCTTTTGCAGGACAAAGTCAATAACTTTTCTGACTTTGGTGATTTTTGAATTTACCTCAATAAAAAAAGAAAATGGAATAAAGATATGAAATATTCACTTATCCTACCCTCTTACAATGAGTCGGAAAGCATCGTCAGAACTCTGGATAACCTTCTCAAGGAAAATATTCCCTCTCTGGAGATCCTTGTTGTAGATGACAAATCGCCCGACGGAACATTTGCCATTGTGCAGGAATATGCAAAAAGCCATGAAAATATCCATGCAGTTCTCCATGACGGGGAACGGGGATTGAGCCCCAGTGTGGTCTATGGATTCAATAAGGCAAAAGGAGAGATCCTTATCTGTATGGATGCCGATGGACAGCACAGAAGTTGCGATCTTGCCAAAGTGCTTGCCGAATTTGAAGATCCTTCTCTGGATATGGCGATCGGGTCACGGCATGTGGCAGGCGGCGGATTCACGGAAAAATGGAATTTTTTCCGTTCATTATTCAGCAATACAGCCTCTCTTGCGGCACAGATCGTTTTGCGAACAAAGGTAAAAGACCCCATGTCCGGATTTTTTGCAGTACGGAAACAGAGTTTCGGCAAAGTAAAGGATTTTCTTGATCCTCACGGCTTCAAGATCATGCTGGAAATCTGTTTTCTGCTATCTCTCTGTCCGGAGCATAAAATCAAAGAATCCCCCATTATTTTTGCCATGAGGGAAGCAGGAAAAAGCAAATTATCTGCGAAAATCATCCATCAGTACCTTGCCATGCTCCTGAAATGCTTCCTCCGCAGAGGCAAACTGAAAAAAGCCCTGGGCAGACATTGAAAGAAACCATATACTTTTCAGGAATAAAAAGATGCAAAACATCCCCCGTACAAACTTTTTTCATATTGAATATGTCCCCAAAGAACTGCAAAGAGTGTTTTTAAGGGAATATACCGCAAACGGAGCAAAGCATATTGCTCTTTCCGATGCCATGATCCTCAACATCATGGCAAATGCCAACGACAGGATCTTCTATAAAGAACTCGTGGAGGAAGCCGGGATCACCTATAAGGATGCCCATGCGCCTTTCGGCAAATTTCTTGATCTCAACTGCCCGCTTCTGCATAAAGAAAAGATCCTGCGAGCCCGCCTTGCTATGGAAATAACGGCGGATTTCGGGATCGATACCATTACATTCCACGTGGGCGGCCCCGTCCATGAAGGATATACAACAGATGAACTGCATGAGGAAGCAGTGCGTACTGTAGAAAAACTTCTCCCTTATGCAGAAAAACTCAATATGACTTTCTGTATTGAAAATGTCTGCAACACCTCCGCAACAGCAGAGAGACTTACAGATATCAAAGAGCATTTCATTTCCGACGATACTCTGGGATTCTGTTTTGACTCCGGTCACGCGCACCTTGCCGCATGCCGGGAAGCCCTTGCAGCGGGAGATGCCGGAAAAAGTGAGGAACTGGAAATAAAAATTCTTGAAAAAATGCTCCCTCATACGGTTGTCTGCCACCTCCACGATAACGACGGGACCATCGACAATCACCGTATCCCCGGCAACGGAACGACCAACTGGAAAAAGCTCCTCCCCGTTCTGGCAAAAGCACCACGTCTCAAATGTATTCAGAACGAGTGTTCCGAGCCTTTCCAGAAAGAGGTTTCCTCCGGTACTTCCATCAAAACGATGCTGGAAAATTTTGATTCCATCCTTCAATATATGCAATAACAATAATCCACAAACCATACAGGAAAAAACAAATGGGTGTTATATTTGCTTTGTGTTCTCTGGCGTGTTCCGCCGTCAACGATTTTCTCTTTAAACTTCTTACCGGCAAAAAAACGTCAAGGGGACTGTTCGTTTCCCTTGCCGGACTTTGCTGTGTACTTGCCCTTCTTCCCGCACAGGGGGAATGGAAAGATGTGAAAAGTACTCTTATCTGGGGATGTGTTTCAGGCATGTTCTCGCTTGTGGGAAATATTTTCCTTATTGAAGCAATGGCAAGACAGAGTGCCGGGATATGTGCTACCATATACCGTCTGAATCTTGTTGCAGTTGTATTGGGGGCATGGCTTTTCCTTGGGGAAAAGATGAACAGTTTCCTTATCACAGGCGTCATCTGTGCAACAGCCGCCGTACTGTGTTTTCTTGGCGGCAGCAATGATGGAAGCGGTAAAAAAGCCGTTTTCGGAACAGTTCTTGTTATCATTGCCTCCCTGCTGCGTGCAGGAATGGGTTTAACATACAAATACGGTTTTTCCCATGCAGCCGATCCCAACGGCGTGGCATTGATCAACGGTATGTTCTGGGTGGTCGGAGGTATTTTCTATGCGGCACTGAAAGGGGAACTCAAAGGGGGACTGGATTGGCGGCTTCTGCGTCTGGGACTTCTTTCCGGACTTCTCATTGCGGGGATCGTTTATTTTATGGCAAAATCCGTTGCTGTGGGGGATGTAAGTATCGTCATCCCCATCGCCCAGATGAGTTTTATTGTCACATTCCTGTTGAGTATCATCTTCCTGAAAGAGAAAATCAACTTTGCCAAAGCTGCCGGTGTGATCCTGGGTATAGCGGCGATCATTCTTTTAAGCCGCTGACCTTTCCGGCAAGACTTTTCAAAAATTTCCGCGGGATAGGGGATGGATTGTCCTTTCTGTAAACGACAGAAAGAGGCAGTCTTTCCCCGCAGTCTTCCAGATGCCGGTAGCAGAGACTGGTATTGTACCCGGTGAAAGATTCCGGAAGGATGGTTACGGCATTAAAAACCGGCAGCAGAGCCAGAAGAGTAGTAAGATTTTCGATCTCCATGACAGTTTTGGGTTCAAATCCGGCATTCCGGCAGATCACATCCAGCATACTGCGCAAAGGGGTGGCATCATGGGAGGATTGGAGAATGAACCTTGCATTGTGCAGATCGCTCAAATAAAGGAGTTTCTTTGCCGCCAGCGGATGTTTTTCCGGGATAGCCGCCACAAGTCTGTCATTGGCAAGCATATCCATTTGCAGTTCTTCTGTGGATAAGGGAGCCATACGCACGATCCCCAGATCCGCTTCCTTGTTCCGGACTTTTTCATAGATGACCGTACTTATGGAAGTACCGATACTTAAATGCAAACCCTCATAATGGTTCTGCAACTGCCGCAACGTGGCAAGAAAACTTGCCACGTTCACTGCGGCGGGAACCAGTTCGATAAAAAGTTTCCCCGCCTCCCCTCTGGCAACAGCAGCAGTAAGTTTTTTCGCCCCCGCCATCTGGTTGAGCAATCTTTCCGCTTCGGCAAGAAAAATCTTTCCAGCGGAAGTGAGACTCACATTCCAACGATTGGAACGGTCGAAAAGCTGACACTCCAATTCCCCCTCCAATATCTGCATCTGACGGCTCAACGCAGACTGGGCAATGGAAAGTTTTTCGGCGGCGGCTCCGAAATGAAGCATCTGCGCCAATGTTACAAAATATTCCAAACGCTTTTTATCCATAAAATATCCTTTGCTTCCGGAGGTGATTTCAAAAGTCATTCAGAACAGGGGCAAAGTTTATGCTTTTCATGACTTTTGAAGAGTTTTGCAACCCCCTTCTTAATCTGAAAAAAAGATTGATTTTCCTCAAATAATATATTGCAAAAAAAGATTTTTTCAAGTATATTATGGGAAACAAATGTTTTCATGCCCCTTTTTTCATCAAGGGAAAATGGAGAAAGAGGGGCGGAACCTTTAATTTACGGAGAAAAATTTTATGAACGCTTACGCACAGAAAGTCCTGGACGATTTAACAGCAAAAGCCCCCTGGGAAACCGAATTTTTGCAGGCGGTGACAGAAGTATTTGAAACCATCGGCGGTGTCCTTGATTCCGACCCCCGTCTGGAAAAAAACCGTATTCTTGAACGCATGACCGTTCCGGAACGCGTGATCACTTTCCAGGTTCCCTGGATGGATGCCAACGGCGATATTCAGGTTAATACCGGCTATCGTGTCCAGTTCAACAGTGCCATCGGTCCCTACAAAGGCGGCCTGCGTTTCCACCCCAGCGTGAACCTCTCCATCCTGAAGTTCCTGGGCTTTGAACAGACCTTCAAAAACTCCCTCACCACACTGCCCATGGGCGGCGGTAAAGGGGGAAGCGACTTCAATCCCAAAGGAAAAACCGACCGGGAAATAATGGATTTCTGCAATAACTTCATGCGTGAACTTTTCCGTCACATCGGCCCTGATAAAGACGTTCCCGCCGGTGACATCGGTGTAGGTGCCAGAGAGATCGGTTATCTCTACGGTCAGTACAAACGCCTTGCCAACAACTTCCACGGTGTACTCACCGGTAAAGGTCTTGCCTGGGGTGGTTCTCTTGTCCGTTCCGAAGCCACAGGTTTCGGTGCAGTATATTTTGTGCAGCACATGCTTGACATGATGAAAGAAGATATTGCCGGCAAACGCGTTGCCCTTTCCGGATTCGGCAATGTTGCCTGGGGTGCTGCTCTCAAAGCTGTTCAGCTTGGTGCAAAAGTCATCACCATTTCCGGTCCCGATGGCTACATCCTTGATGAAGACGGACTCAACTTTGAAAAAGTCAATTATATGCTGGAACTGCGTGCCAGCGGCAGAGATATCGTTGCTCCCTATGCCGAAAAATTCAAATCCGGCAAATTCTTCGCAGGCAAGAAACCCTGGGAAGTGGCAGCCGATATCGCCATGCCCTGCGCCACCCAGAACGAACTTTCCGGTGACGATGCCAAAGCACTTGTTGCCAACAATGTGAAACTTGTTGCAGAAGTTTCCAATATGGGCTGCCGTCCTGAAGCGGTTGCCTGCTTCCAGGAAAGCGGCATCACCTTTGCCCCCGGTAAAGCAGTTAATGCCGGTGGCGTTGCCACAAGCGGTCTGGAAATGACCCAGAACGCCGGTCACTGCTACTGGACTGCAGAGGAAGTGGACAGCAAACTGCGCGGTATCATGACCGGCATCCACAGTGCCTGTGTTGAAAACGGCAGAATCGACGGCAAAATCAACTATGTTGCCGGTGCCAATATCGCCGGTTTCAAGAAAGTTGCAGAAGCCATGCTTGCACAGGGCATCTGATCCCCGGCAGGCAACGCCCTCTCCCGGTGGGCTTGAACCGGGAAAATACAGTCAGTTTTATTTTGCCCTTGACCGGCTTCGACCTCCTTACTCCGGTTGAGGGCTTTTTCATGTCCGGGAGATTTCCGGACCTCATAACAAGGTAAAATTGAAAATTTCTCTACTTTTCCCTTGTAAAAAATTTCTTTCATGGTATCTTTATTATATTATATTTTCAACAATCCACTTGAACAAGGAGAAAAAAATGGATAACAATACCGTTGTAGCCGACCTCAATGATAAATTTGCTTCCCAGGGGATCATTTTCGGGATCTGGGAAAGAGGGGATCTTCCTGCCGCTTTCATCAAAAATGAATACTGTTCCGGTATCGTCACAACCTACGGGGCGCATGTAGTCTCCTACATTCCCGAAGGCGGGGAGGATGTAATGATGATGTCAAAAGAAAGCAAATTTGCTCCCAGCGGCATCCGCGGCGGTGTACCTATCTGCTGGCCCTGGTTCGGTTCTCTGCGTGAACCCGGTCACGGAGTAGCCCGTCTTCAATACTGGGATGTAGTAAGTACAAAGAGAGAAGATGACGGTTCCGACACCATCGAATTCAAACATTATGAAGGAGCCCCCTACGATCTGGAAGCAAGATTTGTGGTCAATTTCGGCAAAAGTCTTTCCATGCGTCTTTACACAACCAACAGAAGCGGTGCGCCGGAAGAATTTTCCGAAGCCCTGCACACCTATTTCAAAGTAGGCGAATCTTCCAAAATCACCCTTTCCGGCTTCAAAGGACAGCGTTACCTGGATACGGTAGGCGGGAAAATGATCCCCGACTGTGTTACAGATACAGATGAATTCATGATCACTTCCGAAGTGGATTATGTGTATGATACAGAAAATACCGTTGTCATTACCGACCCTGTGATGAAAAGAAAGATCCGCATCGAAAAAGAGGGCAGCAAAACCACCGTTCTCTGGAATCCCTGGATCGACAAAGCCAGAGCCATGTCCGCTTTCGGTGATGAAGAATATCATGATATGGTCTGCGTGGAAGCCGCCAATGCAAGAAACAACTCTCTTACTCTTGCAGATGGCGAAACCCATTGTCTGGGTCAGATCATCACTGTTGAAGAGTTCTGATCTATTGACGGAAAGGGAAAAAAATGGCATCCTCGGTAAAAATCACAGGTATTTCCAAAGCCTATACAAAAGATGTTCCGGTTCTGAAACCATTGGATCTGGAAGTGAAAAAAGGGGAATTATTTTTCCTTCTGGGGCCCTCCGGTTGCGGAAAATCCACCCTTTTGCGTATTATTGCCGGATTGGTGCAGCCTGATGCTGGAAAAATCTTTTTTGATGAGGAGGATGTAACAGATTTTCCCCCGGAAAAACGCCGTGCCGCCATGGTATTCCAGAATTATGCCCTGTGGCCCCACATGACCGTTTTTGATAATGTGGCATTCGGACCGCGGACAACGGGATTGGCTTCCGCTCTTGTAAAACAGAGGGTCAATGAGGCATTGGAACTTGTGAAAATGAGTCAATATGCTGCAAGAAAACCAACCTCGCTTTCCGGAGGTCAGCAGCAGCGGATCGCCCTTGCCCGTGCCATTGCCGTCGATCCGGCAGTATTGTTGCTGGATGAACCATTATCCAATCTGGATGCCAAGTTGCGCGATGAAATGCGTCTGGAAATCAAAAGAGTATGCAAAGAGCGTTCCCTTACAGCCATATATGTCACCCATGACCGCAGGGAAGCACTGGGCATGGGCGACCGTATCGCGCTTCTGGAAGGGGGCGTGATCCGGCAGTTGGATACGCCGGTAAATCTTTACAAAAAACCCTCCTCCTGCTTTGCCGCTTCTTTTCTGGGCAATGTGAATTTCATCAAAGGACGCCTTGCCGGAAAAGAAAAGGATTTATGGAAACTGGATACAACCGTGGGTACACTCTATACCGATCAACCTGTACCGAAAAAAACGGAAGATCCCGGTAAAGAATATACCATTCTTCTACGGCCGGAACACCTTATGGTGGCAGGGACAAAACCCACCCCCAATGTTTTTCATGCGGAATATGAATCCGGCACATTTCTGGGAGAAAGATGTGAGATGACTTTCCGATCCTCTTCCGGAACGGCTGTTGAAGTAAGCGAGGATTCTTCCGAAATACGGGAAAAAGGAAAAGTATATCCTGTTTCCGTACTTCCTTCCAATGTGGTCATTCTGGAGGATTGAACCATGAAAATGAGGTTCTTTCTTGCGCTGCTTCTTATGGGGGCAGTCGGCGTACTTCCATTCCTTTTCCGGAAAGGTTCTCTTGCCTCCGTTACCGATGAAACCACCGATGTACTTGTGATCATCTCCCCCCACAGCGAACCCATGAAATATGAGTTTGAACAGGGTTTCCGCAAGTATTATAAGAAAAGATTCCATAAAGATATAAGGATAGATTACCGCGCCCCCGGCGGCACTTCCGATATTGTCCGGTATATCCATGACCGTTATACGGCACAATTTAAAATGTACTGGGAGGCGGATAAAAGCAATCCCCCCTGGGATGATGTGATTGCCTCCGCCTTCAATGATCCCAATATTCTGAAAGATCCCGCTGCACCCAAAAGAGCGATCCTTGCCAGGAAAAAATTTCTTGCCTCCAATGTAGGTATCGGCATAGATCTTTTTGCCGGAGGGGGAACTTTTGAACATGCAAGAAACGCTTCTTACGGCTATTCGGTGGACGGCGGTTTGCAGAAACGCCATCCGGAATATTTCAAGGTCATCCCCTGTTATTTTGCCGGAGAATACATTTATGACCCCCAGGGGAGATATTATGGAGTCACACTCTCTTCTTTCGGGATCTGCTGTAATAATGACCGCCTTGCGGAACTGAAAAAAACAGCAAAGGACTTCAAAAATCCGGAACGCTGGGCAGATCTTGCCGCACCATATTTCTTTAATACACTTGTTGCCGCCGACCCTACAAAATCCGGTTCAGCAAATAAATCCTATGAGATCATCGTCCAGCAGGCGATGCACGAAATCATCCCGGAAAAGGATAAGAAAAATCCTTCCGTTGCCCAGATGAACAAAGCCTGGAAACACGGGATCAACCGGGTGAAACGCCTTATGGCAAATACCAGAAGTATTACCGACAGTGCCGGAAGTGTCACACGGGAAGTGGCTAGCGGCAATGCCGCTGCCGGTACTGCCATTGATTTTTACGGTCTCACGGAAAAAGAGTGGAACAAAGTTCAACTTACATCTCCTGTTGTGGAATATATCCCGCCCAAAGGAGGCACCTGCATCGGTTCCGATCCTGTTCAGCTTCTCCGGGGAGCGCCCCACAGGAAAGAAGCGGAAGCGTTTCTTGATTTTATCATAGGGGAAGAAGGGCAGAAATTATTGTGCTTCAAAAAAGGCGTGGAGGGCGGCCCGGAAAAATATACCTTGCGCCACTCTCCTGTAAGGAAAGATCTTTACAGCAAAAAGTATTATTCCCTGCGTACCGATCCGGATTATTTCCCCTATGAAGCGGCGGCACTCTCCTTTACCTACAATGGAAAGTGGACAGGGAGATATTTCAGTTTGATCCGTGTTCTCATCCGGTGTATCGCTCTGGATGTACTGGATGAATTGAAAGAAGCCTGGGGAGCGATCATTGCCGCAGGCGGGCCGGAAAAAGTTCCTCTTGCCATGAAAGAATTTGAAAAACTCCCCTTCTGTTATGCGGAAGCCCCCATGGCAGCAAAAAAATTACGGAAAAGCAAAAACAATTCCGCTCTGGATATAGCCGCCACC
>JAGBXB010000047.1 GCA_017629515.1 Lentisphaeria bacterium
AAGATACAGGAAATTTACAACCGTTTGACCAACGATCAGGCTTTTGCTGAAGAACTGAAAAAGTTCGTGGAAGCGAGAAATATCACTACTCCTGACGATGAGGTCGAGGCGTTGCTGGAGTTTGCCAAAGTCCAAGGTTACGATGTCACTCTTGACGATCTGAAAGATTTTGCCGAAAAACAGTACCGGAGCTTAACCGAGGAGGAACTTGAGTCGATCAATGCTGCCGGAGCTGGCGGAGCTTGTTTTTTAATCGGTGCAGGCTGGGGACGTGGCAAAGGCGCAGAAAACGGTCCCACAACCCATTGCTATGTTATCGGTGTCGGCGTAGGTGTAACCTGGCAAGAAGCCGAAGACACCAGTCGCTGCCTGGCTTTGTGGCGCAATGGAGTAATTGTGAATGTTTTTTCCGACAGCGAGAAGAAGTAACTATTGTGGATAAAACAGGTATGTCAGAAAAATATTTTCAACTTTCCAAAAATTTTGCTATGCGCGGTTGGCGCGATTTGGAATACAATTTGCAGCATCAACCAAGCGGCAGAGTTTTCTATTTGCCGAAATCTGCCGCCGACGCTGTCTTTCTGTCTTTCAACGGAATTCCGGTAAATTCTCCGGCAATGCTGCCGTTGCACCGTCAAGTTTTGACCGCTCTGGTTGAAAACGGCTTGGGTGTTTTTAGTGCGGAGTTTTCTGCTCCGGAAGAGTTCCAGCGATACCGCAAAGCGGAGTGCAACTGTACGCAGTCCATCCACTGGTCGATCACCGGCAGATGCAACTTGCGATGCCGCCACTGCTATCTGGATGCGCCGGACGCATTTTACGGCGAAATGAGCCTTGAACAATGTATAACGATCATGGATCAGATGGTCGAAGCGAATATCTGCTGCGTATCCATTACCGGCGGCGAACCCCTGGTTCGTCCGGATTGGACGCAATTCATTACGGCATTGAAAGAACGCCATTTGCATATTGAAGCCATATACACCAATGGTTTGGCGGTGACGGAAAAGTGGATCGGACAATTTCAGGCATTGTATCCGGAAAAAATGCTTTTCTCCTTGAGTTTTGACGGGATCGGTTGTCATGATTGGCTGCGGGGCAGAGTGGGAATGGAAGCAAGAACCATTGAAGCGATAAAATTGCTGACTGCACACGGGTATCCCATCGAGATCGAAACACCGATTTTCAAAGATAATCTTGACAAACTCCCTGCCACTTGCGAATTGCTGGCAGATCTGGGTATCCGCAACTGGAAACTATCCCCCATGATCGAAAGCAAAGCATGGGAAAAATACAGTGCGGAACACACGGCTTCAACCGATGAAATGATCCGGGCGGCAGTGGTTCTGCTGGAGAAATTTGAAGAGTTGAATAAACCATTTAATTTGCAGATCGCCCATTATTATATTTATGAAAAGAACAGCAATAAAGCCTATGCGCCTGCTTTTTCCGGAGAAAACAGCGAAAAAGCTCTTAAAAGTCCGCTTTGCAGCTGTATGCGTCAGCATCCCTATCTGCTTCCGGATGGGACATTGATGCCCTGTATGCCCCTTGCCAACTGCGGACTTGACAATCAAATGCCGAATCTGTTGAAAACACCCCTTGTGGAGGTTTTGCGCCCGGGGTCTGCACTTTATGCGTTGTCGGACATGCGTTTGGGAGATTTTCTGGAAAATCACGCACAGGAGTGCAATCAATGTGAACACAAATACATCTGCAAAGGCGGCTGCCGGGCTTGCGCAAGACAATGTGGCGATCTTTACGGGCCTGATACCCAGATGTGCCGGTATTTCAAAGCCGGAGATTATCGTTTTTTTGAAAAGTTTTCACAACGGAGATGAACAAGATGAAAAATGTAAAGCAGTTTTATGCGTCAGACTTTAAGAGAACCGGTACGCCCTGCTGTATCATCGGCAGCGGGGTGGGGTTTGCCACGGAAGACGGGGCAACTCCCGGGAAAAAAGTTTTTTCAGGTATTGTTATGAAAAAAATCCTTCTGCTACTGCTTTTTACCGCCTTGCTTCTGCCATTCAGTGCGGCAGCTCGGGAAAATTTGGATTACAGTAATCCTGCCAACTGGGTGATTTGCGAAGAAACGATCCGGAAAAATTGTGAAGTAGATCTTTTTTATGTACTTCCGACGATCTATTCCGATAAAAACAATGCCTATATGCTCTGGCATGACAACAAAGCCATTCAGAAGAAAGCACAGATGATCGCAACACAAAATACCGGGATTTTTTCCCCGTACAGCCGGGTATTTGCCCCTTATTACCGGCAGGCGGAGTTCCGCAGAGTATTGAAAGAAATCAATCTGCCGATTGAAAAACAAAAATTTATCCACCGCGGGATCAATGATGTTAAAGAAGCATTCCGGTATTATCTGAAACACTATAATAAAGGGCGGCCGTTTATTCTGCTGGGGTTCAGCCAGGGTTCAATGGTACTGCTTGAAATAATGAAAAGTGAATTTGCCGACCGCAAAATCAATGCAAAACTGGTGGCAGCATACCTTATCGGCTACCCCAATATGCCGAAAACTTTTCCCAACTGTCCCTATTTGCGTACAGCTCAAAAAGCCGATGATACGGGAGTGATCATCACCTATAATTCTCAAGCCCCCGGCAAGGTGGTTTCCCATTTTACCGGCAGGAACAATGTATATTGTATAAATCCTGTCAACTGGCGTACCGACAGCAAAATCGCCGGGAGAAGTGAACATAAAGGCAGTCGTTTTTTTGATTTCAAAAGCGGTAAAGCCACAGACAAAAAAGAGTTTGTTTCTGCACAAATTGTTCCGTCAAGCGGCGCACTTGTTGTGATCCCTTCCGAACCGGGAAAATTTGACAGCAGAGCTCTGGGAAAGGGTGTTTATCACATGTTCGATCTGAACTTTTTTTATTACGATCTGCGTGCTAATGGAAAACTCCGCATTGATGCGTATTGGAAATGAGATCAGCAGGGAATTGAGCTGTGTGCTGTTTTCCTGATATCGCAATTATTTTACTGTTCACTTCTTGAAAAAAGTATATTCAAAAGTATATTATAAGGAATATATTTCACGCACCATATCCGGTGTTTCGGCTTGGAGAGTATGCAATGGCAAACAAGATAAATTTTTCAGAAAAAGCATTAAATAATCTGGGTAATACTATTGGAAACCAGACTCTGCGCAGTGCAAAAAATTTCTGGAATTATTTTTTGTTATCGGCGGTCACGATTCTTTTTGCAACGCTTCTGATTTGGGGTTTCTGCGGCAGGCTCAGTGAGAGTGTTTCGGGTTCCGGCGTAACGCTGCTCAATAACGGATATCATCCTGTAATAGCTCACGGGACAGGCACATTAAGTCATTTGAATATCAATGTCGGTACACTTGTCACCCCGGGACAATCAGTGGGTCAAATCCATAATCCTGAACTTTTTTTCAATATCACAAAATTAGGCAATGAATACAATGCTTTGATTTCAGAAATGGAAATTCTGCGGAACGGTATTGAAAAACTTACTGCCCGCAAGAGTGCTTCTGAAAAGCAGCGGAAAGAGATTCTTGCACAATTGACCGAACTGCAGCAGAAAAACCGTCAGCGGGCAAAAGAAATCGTAGAAATCCACTCATCATTACGCAAGAGTGGAGCTGTTTCCAAAATCACATATTTTCAGGCACTCGACAATCAGACCCAATCCGAGATCAGTTTTGCCAATACGCTTTTTGAATTGCTTGCAAATGACTTGACAAGTGAAGAAACATTGTGGCAGCATCAGCGTCAGCTTTTGGAAATGCAGCAGACATTGGCACAGAAGAAACGGGAACTTGATCTGGCGTTGCGTCTTTTTCAGGAAAGCAACTGGATCAGTGCAAATCATCAGGGGAAAGTAACGGAAATATTCAAAAGAGAGGGTTCTTTTGTTCAAAACGGGGAAACTATTGCCCTTTTGAGTTCCGACCCTGCTGACGGTATTTATATCGCAGCATTTATTCCGGCGCTTCAGAGCCGGGAGATAAAATGCGGCATGAGTGTATTCTTTTCCCCGGCGATCGCACCGGCCAACCGTTATGGATACATCAAAGGCATTGTGCGGGAAGTAAATCTTATACCGGGCAATCCGGAAGCCATTCAAGCAGAATTGGCCAATGAATCACTGACGAGGCAGATCATTGGACAGGGTGCAGTGATCAGGATCGTTGTGGAATTACTGCCGGATTCCGGAACATACTCCGGTTTTGCCTGGACGACCAAACGCGGCTATCCCGGAAAGATCCCCAATGGTGTAGTTGGAGAAGTCATCATCAACACTGGCAAAAGATCCCCTGCTTCTTATATTCTGCCGGCTTTGAAAGAGTTCTTTGACAACAAATATACAGGATCATTGGAGCAAAAGTGAAAAACTTGTTTTCAAACAGGAAAAAGACTCCGACAGTTCTGCAAATGGAAGTTACCGAATGCGGAGCGGCATCTCTTGGAATGATCCTGGCTTACTATGGAAAATATATCCCGCTGGAACAACTGCGCAGTGATTGCGGAGTATCGCGCAACGGCAGTAAAGCCAGTTTCATTATCAAAGCTGCCAAATCTTACGGTTTGGATGCAAAAGGATTCCGTGTTCTTACCGATCAGCTGGATTCCTTTGATACTCCTATGATCTTATTTTGGAACTTCAATCACTTCCTTGTGTACGAAGGACATTCCCGCAATAAAAAATACTATTATCTCAACGATCCCGCTGTCGGCCCTTTGACTGTTGACCGCGAAACTTTTGAGAAATCTTATACAGGGGTGGCTCTGACTTTTTCTCCGGGAGAAAATTTCAGGCAAAGCGGCAGCAAGTTCAGCATTTGGAAGACACTTCGTCCGATGCTTGCCGGTATGAAAAGCACTATGGGTATCATTATCTGGGGCGGTTTGCTGTTGGTTTTACCGGGGGTTTTGATTCCCGGGATGATGCAATTTTTCGTTGACCGGATCCTGCCCGGAAAAAGCGGGCTGCTGGTTCCTCTTCTGGTTTTGCTTATTATAACGATGCTGTTGCAGGCTCTTTTGAGCTGTATCGTTTCCTACGCATTGAATCGCGGCAAACTGCAGTTGGCAGTCAATAAAACATTGGGAATGTTGAACTATTTGTTTACCCTTCCGTCGGAATTTTTCTCCCAGCGATCCAGTGGAGATCTTCAAAACCGTGTATTGCTCAACAGTACAGTTGTCAATTCCGTATTCGGCACGGTCGCCGACAATGTGGTCAAACTTTTTACAGCCCTCTTTTTTCTCTTTCTGATGTTCCAGTACAGTTGGCTTCTCTCATGTTTTTCCATCGGTTTCCTGCTGTTGGATCTCCTGTTTCTGCATATAGCTGCCAAAAGAAAACAGATCCACTATTTAAGTTTGCACATGCTGAATACGAAAATGCTATCTTCTGTCATAAACGGTATCTGCATGATTGAAAATATCCGTGCGTCCGGCAGGGAAAAGGCGGTATTTCAGCAATGGGCAGGGCTTTTAGCGGAAGTTTCACGGAAAAATCTGGAAGTTCAAACAGGAGCAGCCTATTTCAATATTCCTCCGGCATTTTTCAATCTCCTTGGCAATGTTCTGACGCTTTGTGTCGGAGCAAAACTGGTGATGGATGGCGATCTCACATTGGGCGGATTGTTTGCTTTCCAGACTCTGACCGCAAGTTTTTCCACGCCGGTAACAGCGCTTTTACAGCAGAATGCAGAACTGCAAAGTCTGCGGGCAGATGTTGAGAGGATTCAGGATATTTACAAATATGAACCGGAAAAACATTTTGCAGAAATTTCAGACGGCTCCGACAAAATGTGCGATCAACTGGATTTTGAGATGCGGAACATTTCTTTCGGTTACAGCAAGTTTGAGGAACCGCTGATCAAAGATTTTTCCCTGAAAATACATCCCGGAAAGCGTGTAGCACTTGTAGGACATTCCGGTTCAGGTAAAAGCACTATCGCAAAACTTGCCAATGGTACTTTAAATCCGTGGAGCGGAGAAATCCTGCTGAATGGAAAACCAGTGAGCAGTTATACAAAAGAAGAATATTACAGTTTGATCGGCACAGTAGATCAGAATATCATGCTGTTTTCCGGCACAGTCGGGGAAAATCTTACATTGTTTGCGCCCCTTTATAATGCAGGGGTACTGCAGAAAGCAGTCCGGGATGCTGCCATTGAGGAAGAACTTACAGCAAGGGGCGATATGCTGCAGCAACTCGTAGATGAAAATGGAAGAAACTTTTCCGGCGGACAGTGTCAAAGGCTGGAAATTGCCCGTACATTGGCACAGCAGACTCCCATGTTGATCCTGGATGAAGCTACCAGTGCATTAGATCCTGTGACCGAACTGCAAATCGATTCTGCAATACGCAAACGTCACGTCAGCTGTCTGATCGTCGCCCATCGTTTAAGCACAGTTCGCGATTGCGATGAAATCATTATGCTGGAAAATGGTACCGTACTTGAACGGGGAACCCATCAGGAACTTATGCAGCTCAATGGTGCATACGCCGGAATGATGAATTTGGAACAAGGTAGTGTATCATGCTGAATAAAAAAGACTTGTTGAATAAAAACCGTATCCTGACACAGGAAGCCCTGCGGGGAAAAATTGACCGTCTCGGCAGCTGCGCAGGTCTTTCCGTTGAAAATAATGAGGAAGATAAAGAAATCTGCACAAATCCCCTGTACGGGGCTTTGCAGATCATCGCAACTGAATATAATTTGCAATTGAAAAACATGGATTCTCTTTTCAGTGTCCATGGTGATCTTTCCTGGAATGAACAGTTGAAACTTGTGATCGAAAAAAACTCCTGGCGTATGCGGTCTGTTTTCCTTTCAGAGCAATTTTATTGTGAACAATCCCGTCCGCTCCTGGGATACGCAAATAACGTTCCGGTGGTACTTTATCTCAATGGGGAAAACAGTTATTTTGTTTCTGCAGAAAAACCGGGCAAAAAACAGCCGCTCAACGGAAAGAACGCCGGTATTTTCAGCAGGGAGGCATATTGTTTTTATGAACCGCTCCCCCGGGAATCCGGCAATATCCGTCTGATGCTGAAATTTATTTTCCGTTCAGCCAGACCAGTTATGACAGGAGTGATGCTGATAAGTCTCGCAAGTGCGCTGCTTGGATTGATGATCCCCATTACCACACAATATATTACCGGCAAACTCATTCCATCGGGTCTTAACGATGAGTTGATGCAGATCTCTTTGCTGCTGCTTGCATTAACAGTTGTGGAAATGCTGCTGAAAATTGTTCCTCAATTGCTGATGCTGTTCTTTTCCTCCCGGCAATATGAACGATTTCAGGCGGCAGTTTACGATCACATCCTCCGGATCCCGCTCAAAATTTTCCGGCAGTACGATGCCGGTGAAATGACCTCAAGGATCCTGGCAGCCAGTCAGATCCAAAACACGGTTTTTTCCGTTGTCAACGGGCAGTTGATCGGCTCGCTTTTTACGGCAGTAAGTCTGGGTATGATGTTTTATTACAGTACGAGTTTGGCATGGTGGGGCGTTATTATGGTTGCCGTTTACGGCGCTGTGTTTTTCCTGCTTGCCCGGCGCAATCTTGTACCATTGGCGCGTGCGGCGGAAGCACGGGGCAGGATAAGCGGTTTTCTCCAGCAATTTTTCAGCGGTATGAACAAGGTCCGCTCTGCCGGTGCAGAACAACAACTTGTCAATCGTTTCATGAACGATTTTTCCCAAATGGAAACGGCTCATCATAAAGCATATTCCAATGAAATACAGCAGCAGGTTTTCAGCAGTTGTTTTTCCATGCTTATTTCCGTTATATTCTATGCTCTTGCCGGAGGATTTCCGGATGCCAATCTGCCGCTGCCCGTCTTCCTTGCATTTATGGCTTCTTTCCACAGTTTCAAAGGAGGGTTGCTTGATTTCAGTGCATCAGTTTGGACTCTGCTTGCGGTAAAGACGGAAGTAAACCGTATCATGCCGATCCTTCAGGAAAAACAGGAAGATACCGGAGAAAGAAATGATGCAGGAGTTTTAACTGGAAAAGTGGAAGTATCCCATTTGAAATTCCGCTACTCGCCTGATACTCCTCTGGTGCTTGATGATGTTTCCCTGAAAGCCGATCCGGGGGAATTTATTGCCATTGCCGGCTCTTCCGGGGCGGGAAAAAGTTCATTGATCCGTCTTCTTCTGGGATTTGAAACACCCAACAGCGGAGCGATCTATTATTCTGATCAGGATTTTGCCAACCTTGAACGGAATAGCGTACGCCGTCAGATGGGGGTGATCATGCAGAACAGCCGTATTGTTCCGGGTTCCATATTGGAAAATATCATACAGGGAACCGACGCAACCATTGAAGAAGCCTGGAATGCTCTGGAAATGGCAGAATTTGCCGATGAAGTCAGAAAAATGCCCATGAATATACATACCATCGTTACTCCATCGACCATCTCCGGCGGCCAGCAGCAGCGGATCCTGATAGCCCGGGCTCTGGTTGGAAATCCCAAAGTAATATTGATGGATGAATCCACAAGTGCGCTGGATAATATTTCACAGGAAAAAATCATCGAAAAGCTGCGGCAGCTTGCAGTTACCCGGATCGTGATCGCTCACAGATTGAGTACAATTGTTGATGCCGATCGCATCTATGTATTGGATAAAGGCAAAGTTGTTCAGTGCGGAACTTATGAAACATTATCTGCCGGAAAAGGTGTTTTCAGGGAATTGATCGAACGGCAGAAAACCGGAAAGGATTGACCATTATGATCAAAAATTTACTTATTACATTTTTATCATTGACAGTATTTGGCTTTATACTGTATCACCTTGGTGTCTTCGACAATCTGAATTCTGCCGGGCGTGACGAACGCAGTCTTCACTCGGAAAAACGGACGGAAACCGTCCGTAAGACACCTGAATTTATGATCGGTTCTGTTTACAACAGTAAAGATATTCCTGCTGCCGAATCGGTAAAAGGAGCGATGCTCGCTTATGAAATCCTGCAATCCAATGGAATGAAAATAAAATACATTACTGTCTCCAATTGTCAAAAACGGCCTGAAACAGCGGCAGCATTGCAAAAAATGTGCGTTGATTACCGTACAGGAGCGTTTTTAGGTCCGGGCAACTCGGAGATGCTTACATCGCTGCGTGCGATCAGCCAATTTTATGCTCTTCCGCTGATATCGCCTGTAACGGTTCGGCCGGACAAACTGCCGCAGCTTGAATATGATAATTATGTCAGTATTTTCCCTCCCCTTGAAAAATGGATCGATGCGATCCTTGCACACATGAAAGGAAACAATATAAAGAAAATCCTCATTATTACTCCGGGAGATGGTACATATGGAGAGATGTTCTCTTCTGTATTGGAACGGAACAGCAAAAACGTTCTTAACGATTTTCAAACCTACCGGATGACTTATCCTCATCCGTTGCGAACAAATTATTTCAATAACAGTTTGACCAATTACGGCGGTCAACACAAAGTTGATGCCATCTTTTTCGGAGGTGTTGCAGATGAATTGCCGGAGTTGATGCAGATTTTGAAAAACCATAATATAAATCTGCCCGTATATGTTTCCGATGATATTATCCGCAATGAGATAAAAATGCCGGCAGGAACAGCCTTCAAACTCTTTTTACCGGAAGCGGAAGTACCTGTAAGCAACGCAAAATGGTTGGAACTCTATGTCAAAAAATATAAAAAGCAGCCTTCATACCATGCGGTACTCGGTGCTGAAACAATGTTTGTGATGGCGGAAAAGTTCAACAAATCTATTTACACTCCGGAAAGTTTTGTAAAGGCAATAGAACACGCATCTCTGGAATTCAATAAAAAAATAAAGATAAGAATAATAGATTTTTCCACCGGAAAGTTGTGAACGCAATTCAGGAACATAAATCATGGATAAAAATGAAAATTTAGATACATTGATGAATAAAGTCTTCAACTTTCCACCCCCTGGAATGCCTGATTTCAAGCAGATAAAACAGGATGACATGGTTGAGGAATTGGATCCTGAAGAGCTTGATCGCCTTGCCGCAGCAGGTCAAATCGAGATTTTAACAACACCCGGAGTTACCGGTAAATAATATTCCCGAAATGCTCAGCGAAGAAAAGATAAAAGAAATATATTGCATGCTGGCGGGAAAGGTGACCAACTATCTGATCGCCTCCGGAATGGATCACGCTTCCGCTTGTGATATTACGCAGGAATGTTTCATCAGATTATGGAAAAAGCGTGAATTGTTCCATGAAAATGATTCTGTTTCCGGTTTCATCTTTACTGTGGCAAAAAATCTGCAAATCGACCATTACCGGAAAAATAAGTTTATTGCTTTTCAGGATGATTGGCAAAATGAAGCTTGTGACTTTATGGAGCAACCTCTGTCAGGGGATGATCTATCCTATCTCCGGAGCCGCGTGCGCCGGGCTTTGAGTGAGCTTTCAGAAAGTCAGCGGGACGCATACACACTTTTTCAAATTGCAGGCAGGAGCATTAAAGAGATAGCCCGGATAACTGGTGTATCAGAATCAAATGTAAAAATCCGTATTCACAGAGCAAGAGAAAAATTAAGTATTCTGCTTCAGGATCTTTACTGAATCCGATGTGGAACAAAATATAATAACACAGGAGAAAACAACCAATGAAGTATTTTTCTATCGCAACAGTAAGTTTATGTATAATCGTTTTAAGTGGATGTATGTCCATCAATGAACCGGAAGCACCGGCATTGAAAGGGAAATTTGCTACCGAAGCAAAACTGCATCTGGAAGGATTTCAGCTTTATTCCGTAAGGGAAAAGCAGCACCATGTGGGGAATTCTTATTTTACAGCATATAATTTCAAAACAGACAGCTGGCTTACCGGAATCGATTCCTCTTCAGGAACGACCTATGAACGGATGCTGGATGAAAAGTTCCCGGATATCGTAAAAGATGTTTTTGAATCTTCCGGAGCCAATATAAGAACCGACAAACCGCAATTGACAGTTGTGGGCAGAATCGGGGATGGCCGCTATATGTGGAGTTCTCCGGCAATGTGGTATAGAGATGCGCCTGTTTTTGTGGTTTCTCTTTGTACTATCGGTATGGTGATAAGCAGGGAGCGTGAAAATAATGTAAGTTTGCTCGTCTACAACCAGAAGGGTAAGCGGTTGAAAGAATACAATGCAACGACAAGTTACTATACAAATGGATTCGGACTTCCTTTCGCATTTCTTGTAAACGATAAAATACGGGCCTGGTACTGTGACAGAATGGCGGCGAAATTCGCATTGATCAGATGTGTGAATGAATTTATCTGCGACTACAACAAGGGTTTTTACAACTTGAAAAAGTGATATTGTATTGAAAACATATCTCATGGTATGTTGGGAAAAATTTCTCTGTGAGGTGTATACTGCTACCGGAAGAGAAAACTTTTCCTGAAAAGCATCTGAAAACAGAGATTTTGTTCGTTTTTTTATGTTTACTTTGCCAAAGTCGGGAAAATTTCAGCGTTTGGCTTGTAATTTTTCTTGCAAATAATATATTATAAAATACTATTTTCAAGAGGGGGATTTTTATGCCGAGCCTAAATGTGCCGTACGGACATTCGTTTCTGACCGCAGATATTCCGGAAAACAATTTTGCCGGATGTTATTTTTCAGAGCTTCCCGCAGCGGCGGCTGATGAGAGTGCCGAAGTATGCCGTGCCCTGGATAATCCTATCGGCTCTCTGCCGTTGGAGGAGTTGGCAAAGGGCAGAAAAAATGCCGTTATCATCACCAGCGATCACACCCGTCCGGTACCGAGCAAAATCATCATGCCCCAAATACTGGAGCGTTTGCGCCGCAATGCACCGGATATCGACATCACGATCCTTGTGGCGACAGGATTTCACCGTGGGACCACAAAGGCGGAACTGATCGCCAAACTCGGAGAAAAAATCGTCCGTGAGGAAAAAATCGTTGTCCATGACTCCGGAGACGCTTCCATGCTCTGCGATGCGGGAGTATTGCCCTCCGGCGGAAGACTTATGCTGAATAAACTTGCACTGGAAACAGAACTCCTGGTTGCGGAAGGATTTATCGAACCACACTTTTTTGCCGGTTTTTCCGGGGGACGCAAAAGTGTGCTGCCCGGAATCGCTTCCCGGACAACGGTTCTTGCCAATCATTGTGCCGAATTTATCGCCAGTTCCTGCGCCCGTACAGGAATACTGGAGGGCAATCCCATTCACCGTGATATGCTTTTTGCCGCAGAAAAGGCAAAACTGGCCTTTATTGTCAATGTGGTCATCAACGGTGAAAAAAAGATCGTCAGAGCTTTTGCCGGCGACCGCGAAAAAGCGCATCTGCAGGGATGTGGTTTTCTGTCTGACTGCTGCCGGATCACAGTGCCGGAAGTGGATATCGTCATCACAGGAAATGGCGGCTATCCCCTGGATCAGAATGTCTATCAATCTGTCAAAGGTATGACTTCCGGTGAAGCCGTCTGCCGTGAAAATGGGGTGATCATCATGGTTGCCTCCTGTGCAGACGGACACGGCGGGGAGGCTTTCTGTAAAGCTCTTTCCCGGGCGTCTTCCCCTGCTGGACTGTTGGCAGAAGTTGCCGGTATCCCCCGTGACAAAACATTGCCGGATCAGTGGGAATATCAGATACTCTGCCGGATACTGGACAAATTCACAGTGATCATGGTCACACAGGATTGTGATCACCGCATGTTGCAGAATATGCACCTGCAGACGGCTGCAACCATCAGCGAAGCATTGGAAAAAGCCTTTGCCATTGCCGGGAAAGAGGCAAAAGTTGCCGTTATTCCCGATGGCGTATCTGTAATTGCTGCAAAACAAAATCAAATATAAGGATCAAAAATGAATATCATCGTATGTATCAAACAGGTTCCGGGGACGACGCAGGTCGAGATAGATCCGGAAACCGGAGTTTTGAAACGCGACGGCGTAGAGTCAAAAATGAATCCGTATGACCTTTACGCACTGGAAACTGCGCTCCGGATCAAAGAATCTTACGGAGCGGAAGTCACCGTCATTACCATGGGACCGCCCCAGGCCCGGGAGGTCATCCGTGAAGCGTTTATGATGGGGGTCGACCGGGGATTTCTGCTTTCTGACCGCCGTTTCGGCGGCGCAGATGTGCTGGCGACATCTTATACACTGGCGCAGGGGATCAAAGCTGCCGGAACATTTGATCTCATCATCTGCGGCAAACAGACAACTGACGGCGATACTGCGCAGGTTGGTGCTGAACTGGCAGAATTTCTTGATATCCCCCATGTTACCTGCGTATGCAAACTCGGCAGTATCACAGAAAAATCCATTACTGCCGATTTGGATCTTCCACTGCATACCGGTACTGCCGAGATCGCGTTTCCCTGTCTTATTACGGTGGAAAAAGGAATTTTTGAACCCCGGCTGCCCTCTTATAAACGCAAACTTGCCACCCGTGACCGTGAAATTACTGTGCTGACTCTGGATGATATGTCTGATAAAAACCCCAAACACTACGGGTTGAATGGTTCTCCCACCCAGGTAAAACGGATATTCCCTCCGGAAAATCACAATGACCGCCAGGTGTGGGAAGGAAATGATGAAGAGTTGACCAAGAAACTTTTTGAGTATCTTGAAAGTGGTAAATTTCTGCAACAGTTGAGGTAACATATTATGCCATATATAAAGATCCATCAGGAGAAAGCAGACTCCAAAGCGGCGCTGTTGGAAGTTTGTCCTTTCAAAGCAATAGAACTTGAAGGTGGGGAATTATCCATCAACTCCGGTTGCCGGATGTGCCGCATCTGTGTAAAAAAATACAGTAACATCTTTGAGTTTGTCGATGATACCGCAACCGAAGGCGTGGATAAATCCCTGTGGCGCGGTATTGCTGTGGTAGCAGAGATCGAGGAGGGAAATATCCATCCTGTCACCTTTGAATTGCTCGGCAAAGCGCGTGCGCTGGCAGAAAAAGCCTCTTTTCCGGTCTATTGTCTGGTCATTGGGCATAATATCACAGAACAGGCGCAGAAAATTCTGGAATATGATGCGGACAAAGTTTTTGTTTACGACCAGAAAGAGCTGGAACAATTCCGGATTGAACCGTATACTGCTGTACTGGAAGACTTTATCAATCAGGTCAAACCTTCTGCGGTGCTCATTGGCGGCACCCAGACAGGCAGATCACTTGCTCCCCGTGCCGCAGCGCGTTTCCGAACCGGTCTGACGGCGGACTGCACAGTGCTGGATATTTCTGAAAACACCGATCTGGACCAGATCCGTCCTGCGTACGGTGGTAATATCATGGCGCATATCAATACCCCCGGACACCGTCCGCAGTTTGCTACTGTGCGGTACAAAATTTTCCCGATCCCGGCAAAAAAAGCCCCTCACGGAACGATTTGCAACTGTACTCTGCCGCCGGAAAAACTTATTTCGGCAATTACCATTACTGCAATGAAAGAAAAAAGCCGAGAACAGGGCATTGAAGATGCCGAAGTCCTTATCGTTGCCGGACGCGGTGTCCGTAAAGCGGAAGATCTTGCCATGCTCGAAACCCTTGCAACTCTGCTCAACGGCAAACTTGCCTCCACCCGTGCGCTGGTCGAAGCGGGTTGGGTCGATGCAAAAAAACAAATCGGTTTGAGCGGACGCACTGTAAAGCCCAAACTGATCATCACCTGCGGGGTCTCCGGGGCGATCCAGTTTGTTGCCGGAATGAATGGAGCGGAAAACATCATTGCCATCAACAGCGACCCCAATGCACAGATTTTCAAAGTTGCCCATATCGGTATTTGCGGCGACCTTTATACCATCATCCCCGGTTTGATCGACCGGATAAAAAATCAGTCTCCGGAGGTGTAACATGGCGGCTCCATACAAAACTTTTACCGCAGAAGATCTGGTACAATTGCGTAATATCTGCGGAGTAGAACGGGTCATCGCCCGTGAGGATATCGGTGAAGATTACTGTCATGATGAATTATCCGGCACCTACAGGTGTCCGGATGTGCTGGTCAAAGCAATGTCCACAGCGGAAGTATCTGCTGTGATGAAGTACGCTTCAACAAATAATATTCCCGTGACCCCCCGCGGCTCCGGAACCGGTCTTGTGGGCGGTGCGGTTGCGGTTTTCGGCGGGATCCTGCTGGATTTGAGCGGCATGAACCATTTTCTGGAGTTGGATGAGGAAAATATGACCCTGACTCTGGAACCGGGAGTACTGCTTATGGAAGTAAGCAAGTTCGTGGAAGAGCGTGGTCTCTTTTATCCCCCTGATCCCGGTGAAAAAACTGCCACTATCGGCGGCAATATCAACACCAATGCAGGTGGGATGCGTGCCGTAAAATACGGCGTTACCAGAGATTATATCCGGGCGCTGGAAGTGGTACTGCCCAATGGCGAAATCCTGACACTTGGCGGTCAGGTCGCCAAAAACAGTTCGGGATACAGTCTCAAAGATCTGATTGCCGGTTCAGAGGGAACGCTGGGGATCGTAACAAAGGCAACTCTCCGGCTTTTGCCTCTGCCCAAGTACAAAATCAGTCTGCTTGTGCCGTTCCCCGATCTTCCTGCGGCGATCAAGGCTGTGCCGCAGGTGATCCGTGCCAGTGCCGTGCCAACGGCGGTGGAATTTATGGAACGGGAAGTGATTTTGGCGGCAGAGCAGTTTCTTGCCCGCAAGTTCCCGGATAATTCTGCGGATGCCTATCTGCTGCTGACTTTTGACGGCACAGGCAAACTTGAAGTGGAAAAGGCGTGGGAAGAGGCGGCGGATATCTGTCTGAAATGCGGTGCAATGGATGTATTCATCTCTGCTACACAGGAACGCAATGAAGCAATCTGGTCAGCGCGCGGAGCATTTTTGGAAGCGATCAAAGGTTCAACAACCGAAATGGATGAGTGCGATGTGGTCGTCCCCCGGCGCAATGTGGCGGAATTTGTGATGTATTCCCATGATTTACAGAAGAAACATGAGATCCGCATCCGGTCATTCGGTCATGCCGGCGACGGCAATCTGCATATCTATATTCTCCGGGATGAACTGGATGAAAAAAGCTGGAAGAGCAAACTTGCGGCGGTTTTTGATGATCTGTATCATAAAGCGGCGGAACTTGGCGGTAAAGTTTCCGGTGAACACGGTATCGGCTTTGCCAAACGGCCCTATCTGGCGGAATCACTGTCAGAAGCGGAAAAAATGATCATGTGCGGCATCAAACACACATTTGACCCGCAGAACATTTTGAATCCGGGCAAAGTTATTTCCCTTTGATTAAGGGAAAGCAATTCTGCCATACCGGTATTGGCATAAGGTACCCCCTTCCCTTATCCGGCTGTATGGCAGAAAAATAAAAAGACTTATTCGTTTTTGAAATACACTTCAAAAGTTGGCAACAACCTTCGGGGTGTATTTTTTTATAAAAATACGCAGGATGAATTGTTGGTACAATGCAATATTTTTCTTTCCGGAAATTTTTGCATATTCAAAAATTTCTTTCATTTTTTTCCCATCCTATTCTATTCTCTGCTTGCAAAAAACAGGGCAAGGAACTAATTTATTCCTGACAATTATCAATTTCACTCCAAAAGGATTTTTTCTATGCTGAATCTTCATAAAATGCCGCATTTTTCTTTTCCGGAAAACTTTATCTGGGGCAGTGGTTCTGCCGCTCATCAGATCGAAGGAGACAATATCCATAATCAATGGTTCCATAAAGAACAAAGCGGTACGGATCCTGCGATCAAAGTGCCTTCCGGAAAAGCATGCAACAGTTGGGAAATGCTGGATTCCGATATTGCTCTCCTCAAAGAACTGGGCCACAAAGGATACCGGTTTTCCGTGGAATGGAGCAGGATCGAACCGGAAAAAGGCAGATTTGATCAAAAGGCTCTTGCCAGATATATTGATTTTTTACAGAAACTCAAAATGAATGGTATTCATACCTGTGTAACGCTTCTTCATTTCACCCACCCCCAGTGGTTTGAACTTCTGGGAGGTTTTACCAGAGAGGAAAATATCCGTCATTTTACGGATTTTATTCAATTTCTTGTCCCTCATCTCACCCCTTACACAGACTCCTGGACGGTTGTAAATGAGATCAATCTCGGCAGTGTTTCCGATAACGGAAAAAGGAAAAATCTTTTGAAAGCCTTTGCCTATGGTTCTGCGATCGTAAAAAGTCTTTCCTCTGCGCCGGTCTCTGCAGCCCATGCCCTTATTCCCTGTTATCCTCTGCGGCCTTATGATGATATGGATATTGCGGCAGCGCATTTAAGCAACTGGGTGACCAATGATTATTTTTTCCATGCAGTGCGTACCGGGGAAATCGTTCTGCCGCAAATGGATGGAGAATATATACCCGAACTGAAAAACTCCTGCGACTACTGGGCGATCAATTATTATCACAGGCGGCAGATCGACTCCCGCAAAGCCAATCTTGCGGCAGACAAACTTTTTTTCAATAATTTCCGCATGTGTCTGGATCAGGCGGTAGACCGGGAATTCAATCCGGAAGTCTTTGTAAATGCCGTTTCCCGCCTCACAGACAAACCCATCTGGATCACGGAAAACGGGGTCTGTACCGATACAGATGAATTCCGCATCATCTATCTCATGCTGCAACTGCAAGCCATGCAGACGGCAATGACTTTGCATAAAGCAGATATCCGGGCATATTTCCACTGGTCGCTGATGGATAATTATGAATGGGGCTCTTTTGATATGCGTTTCGGACTTGCTTCTGTGGATGGAACGACTTTCAAACGCACCCCCAAAAAGAGTGCTTATTTTTATAAAGATATCATTGAGGAAAATGCCATTTCCGGCGCACTTTTTGAGAAACACACTCCGGGACTGCCTCATTTCCCCCTGATGGATATGGATTGCAGAAAAACTCTTTTATCCAAAGAGACGCAGGCATAAAAAAGTTTTTTTACAGAACAGAGGTATAAAAATGTCAAGTGACAGATGTTTCTATTATGATTTTTCTCTGGAAACAGAGTTGAAAAACTGGTATAATATTGTAACAAAGGAAGATCTTTTTTCCTTTGATATTTCTTTTGTCTGCCATGAGGAGGGCGAATATATTCTTCTTATTTCAGAAGTTTATACCAATATCACAATAGATATGGGCTATCCCAGTCTGACGCAACTGGAATTCCAGGGGAAAATTTATACATATCCCATGGATACTCTCCCATACTTTGCGGGTATAAACGGCAACCGCAACGGACTTTTCCTCTCCTTAAAAAAGGGAACACATTTTCTTCATGTCACCGGGAAAAATCCGGAAAAAGGTTTGCAGGAAAATATTCAATTTTCTCTCATAAAAAATCCTCTTTCCAAAGTGGAAAAAGTTTCCTCATCATTCTCTTCTCCTGAAATATATTCCATACAGGACTCCGGAAAAATACAGGAAAAAGAAAACTCTGTTCCGGATCTTTCTTCCTTCCATCCCGGCATCGGCTGTGAAGAAATTCCGGGAAGATTCGGTTTTGTCAAAGGCGATGGAGTATTGGATTTTTCCATGCTGACTCTGGGGACTGTTACAAAAATGTATATGACAGGTCACCCGGAATATAAAAAACCATTTTACTGGCATTATTCCACATTTCCCCGGGGGGAAAATTCCTATCATGGCACAATGCCGCCGGCAAGAACAAATATAAAGAATGATGAAGTAAAAATAAATCATCTTTGCAGTACATGGAAAAGCTCCTTCAATGGAAAAAACTTTTCCTGTACCTATTCTCTGGCGACCCCCGCACTCCTTACAGAATATGACGGAAAAGAAATGTGTATATCCGATCTGGAATATGCAGGCAATTATCAGTATGCCATGCTCTGCCGCAAGGGAGGAGTTATAGAGGTATGTTCCTTAAAGGATCTTTCCATAGAGGATATGGAAGAAAATTATATCCTTCTTTTCGGAACAACAGAATTTCCTGATCTTCCTCTGCTTCTGGTCTTTCAGAAAAAGCCGGAAAAATTTACTGTAAAATATGATGAAAAGAGCAACCGTTTAAGCAGTATCCTTATTGAAAACTGTCCTCTTCTTTTTACTGCCACCCCTTACGGGATCGAATCTTTTGCCCCGATCCGTCCGGATGATGAAAAATTCATCCGTAAAAGTGCGGCTCTTTGCCGTTTCTGGAGCAGAGCGTTTCTTGCTTATCCGGTAAAGATGGAAGAATATTACAAACACGATGAGGAAAATAAAAAGACAACGATCGTACAGAAATTTTCCTACCGTTATATCAAAGACGACTGGGGAACAGTTCCTCTGGAACTTGCCCCCATTCCCCCGGTTGCCCAGCTTTCCAGCCTTATGGAGACGGAAGAAAATACCGATTTTGCCTTCCCCACACAATTTGGTCCCCTGAAAGGCTGGATCGGTTCATATAGTTCCTATACACTTCCCTGGATGCCCTGCGAACGGAAATTCCCGCTGAAAAATACAAATTCAAAATTGCCGGAACTTTTGAAAGAAGGGTACGATGAATATTTCAATTTTGTAAGTTCTTTCCCGCCGCCTGCCCAGTCCTACCCCTATGCAGGGGCATTTCTGGAACCTTATGCTTTTGCTTCCGCTCTTACCAATTTTCTTTCTGAAGAAGATCAGAAAAAATTGCGGGATAATCTTTTCCGGGCATTATCCTTTATCTGTGATGAAGAGGCAACCGGCGATTACAAGGTGATAGACTGGGGCGAAATCATGGGGAAAAATCCGGAGAATGAGGAACTTCTTTCCATCTATTCCAGACCGGAAATGCGCAGCCTTGCCCTGAAATTGTGGAATACAAGAAAAGAACCTTTTACCGGAAAAGAATATACCATCTGTTATCTGAATTTGTGCTACTTTACCGCAGGGATCCTGAAAACCGGCTCCCGGGAGGAGATCAAAAATCTTGCCATTCCCCTTATTGAAAATGACTGGGGACTCGGACTTACTTTCTACTATATCTACCTGGCAACCCTTGCCTGCGGCGATCTTACGCCCGTAAAGAAAAACTTTGCTGTTCTGAAAAGAGCCTTCCATTTCTTTGAGATGTTCCACGATTGGGCGTGTATGGGATCCGGTTACAGTGAAAACGGCGTAACATGGTGCGAAGGCGCCAATTACGGAGCATTTACCGCCTTTACCCAGCTTTGCGAACTTCTGGAAGAAAAGGAAAGTTTATCCTTTGCAAGATATTACAGCAGCAAACAGTTTGCCTTGCGTATGGGGATCTTCCGGGCGACCCGTTACTATTTCTATAAATATTTCGGGATCCCCCCCTACGATATTTGTCAATCTTTCCGGGAGGGCAATCAGATCTCCGGACAGTTTTTATGTGCGCCCAAAGATGTGAAAGAAGATGGATACAGACCGCATACGCTCTATAAAATGAGTACGGAAGGAGTGTACGGGGAACTTTTCAGCGGTGCAGGCAGATTCTTGCCGGAGGATTGGAAAAGAGTGCGTACATCAGTGGGAAAAGATCTGCATGAACTACAAGAGGGAACAAAAGTCACTTGGGGAATTCTGGAACCTGCCGCAGTCTATCTTATGATGCTCGGATTGGATGAGGATGTAGCTCCTGAAACCTTTGAAAAGGAACTTGCCTATATCAAAGAAAGAGGTTTCCTTATGCAGAGATGGCGGGGCATCCACATTTTCAGCAGAAGATTGCCGCAGAATGCCTGGGAAACACAGGCACGGGCATGGAATGAGATGAAACAGCACCCCATGTGGCTTACTTTGTGGAAAAATGTTTATATCCGGTCGGCGGAATGGACAGGTAAAGAAGCCGAAATCCATGTGGAAGTAACTGGTGAAAAAGCCTTTATCCGTGCCGGATATAAGAAAAGACCTCTGAAAGTATATCTGGACGGAAAGGAAGTTGCCTTTATCTGTAATGAAAAAGAAAAGACGATGGAGATCCCTCTTTATAAAGGTGCCGGGGTCATTCTCTGTAAATACAGCAGATAAAGGAATAAAAATGAAAATACCTGAAATTATTTCCCGTATCCCCAAAGGGGCAGTTCTTGTAATGCACGCTTCTTTCAAAGCCTGTAAAGATGAGGGGATAAGTCCTGAAGAAATGCTGCAAATGCTTATGGCTCAACTGGGGGAGGAAGGTACTCTTATGCTCCCCACCTTTACCTACAATTATGCGGACATCTGGGCGGTAAAACCTTATCATACACAGGAAACACCCGGCATTGAAAACGGGATATTGTCTGAAACATTCCGCCAGATGCCAGTCGTTTTGAGAAGCGGCAACCCCACCTATTCGGTTGCCGCCTGGGGAAAATATGCGGAACTACTCACAAAAGGTTCTGATGATAACGCGGGACTGGGTCACAAGTCTTCCTATGAAAACGCCAATAAACTTGGTGCAAAGATCCTGCTTTTCCATGTGGGGAACAACCGCAACAGTATGCTGCATTATGCGGAAGTTGCCTCAAATATCCCTTATAACGATATTCCTTTCCGGGAATGCTGGGGAAGAGAAGCTCTTACAATTGCCGGCAGAATGAAACTTAACGGGGAATTTCCTGCATGCAGTGAGGAATTTTCCAAATTTGATGATATTTTTGTCAAAGAAGGCTTTGCGGAAAAACTGGGAAATTCCGGCTTCCTGATTGATTCCTCTTCCATGGTGGAATATATCTGCAAAGAAATCAGCGTAACTGCTGATATCATGCTTTGTAAAGATTTTACCTGCGAACCCTGTACCGTACGCAGACAACGCCTTGCACAAAAAGGATTTCTTGCGAAAATGCGATACCGTTAAATTTGATTTTTTTATTGCAACATGTATATTATCAGTGTGCAGCTTCCATGAAAAGAAAAGTACCCTTTTTCGCGAAACTTTTTCAGTATGAAAAATGGAAAGAAGTAAAATAAAAAAATAAACAGGAAAGTGCAGAGAGGAAAAAATGAGCAGAGAATCTTTTGAAAGAATATACGATGTGGATTTTTCATTTGAACGGGAAAATTCCTATCCCGATTGTTTCCGGCTCTGCTGTATGAGTCCACATCCCAATAAATTAGGTTTGGTGCGTGACGGAGAATTCTGTGTCACTTTTCCCGGTTCCTGGCATATTTTGAAGACAGAAAAACTTTCTGATTTCCATTTGACTTTTACTATGGGAAAAAATCTCAACTCCTCCAGAGATTTTCTCATTTATCTGCATTGCGATGATAAAACTCTTACCGGAGCATATTTACAGATACAGGCAAATATTCTTACCTTCGGGTCTCTTGCCGATACCCGTTACATCCCCATTGAAAAAATGGAGGATTTCAACAGTGATTCTTTTGAATGGGAGATCACGGCACAGGGGAACAGGTACATTGTGAAGAACGGTTCAAAGGAGATGCTTTTTACCGCACCGGAAGATATGCCGGAAAAGGGATATATCGCCTTTGACAGTACCAGTTACGGTGCAAATGAATTCCGTATAAAGACACTTGCATTGGATGTGCCCGGTATAGAATATACCGCTTTAAAAAGTTTTTCAACAGAAATGAAAAACGGGCCCCACGGGATCCCCCTTGGCTATACCATCCATATCCAAAGAAAAAAAATTTCCTCTTCCACTCTGGAAAAGTGGCAGTTATGTATGGCAGGCGGTCCCGGTGATGTGGAAAAACTGCCTTTTATGCTTCAACGGTTTCTCAATGCTGAAAGTATGCATTTTCCTTATTGCAGGGGATTGGATGAAAATAAAAAGGAACTCTTCCGTTTCTGTATTGCCAATGGCATCGCCGGAAATAAGAATGTTTTCAGATGTACTTTCGGTTTTCCTCAATTTGAGTTTCCCTTGACAAAAAACATTACGGTAAATACAGAAAATCTTGCTTTCCTTGCTTTCGGTTATGAATTCTATCAGGCGGAAACTGCTATTTCCTGTGCCGGAAAAAATGGAGAGATGCTTTGCGATCTTACTGGAAAAGTGCATTGCTTTGAAAAAGTATATCCTGACGGCCAATGGGAGGTCTGCCTTGAATCCCATCCGGAAAAAGCCATTCTTTCCCTCATTCCGGAGGATATCCCCTGTTATGAAGATGCGTTGGAATTTGCACGGAAAAATCACTATTTTCTGGAAGGGGAAAAGATCTCTTTTAAAGCATTCTGTGCCAATAAAAAAACCACTATGGCAAAGTGCGTACTGGAAGACGCTTTCGGTAATACAATAAAAAAATTCCGTAAAAAGGCAGAAGAATATTTCTTTCTGCCGGCTCTTGCCCCCGGTGTATATCATCTGCGGGCGGCTCTTTACAATCACGAACTTTTCCTGGGGGAAGTGCGGCACGCTTTCGAGGTCATTCCCGATGATCCGGAGGAATCCGCACAGGATCGTTCCGGACTTCCGGAGTTCTTTCCTGATGAATTTTTAAGTGATATGTCCGAACACTTCCACCCCTGGGGCGGAGCGATCCGCAATGTATCCCACTATACTTCCACAGGTAATATGTATACATTCTGTTCCGACCGCAGATACCTGAAATTACTGAAAGTATATCACCGGAAATGGACAAGCCGCTGTCAGCCGCGTTGTGCCCCGGATGAGGATAATGCGTTCATAAGGGAAAATGCCGTTCTCATCCAGAGCCGGAATTTAAGCGACAACGGCAGATATTATCTGCATTATCCTCCCACCTATGAAAATGAATGGATCAAAGAAAAAACGAAACTTTTTGCCGGAAAAGAACTTTCCTTTGAAGAAATCTATCCGGAAAAATGGACCGCGTGGCTGGATTTTATCGCCCCTTACTGCCGGGAACAATTTAAAAGTGCCAACACATTCCGGAAAGGGGTGAAGGCTTCCGAATATCTGGGAGCGGCTACTTACGGAGCGATCTACAAAGGGGCAAATTATTCCCGCCTGACCGGGATCGACTTGCGTAACGGAAAGTTTGAAGAGATCATTACCGGTTTTGCCGTCATGGAAGATTATCCCTATTCCTCCCGTTATCCTTTGAGCCGCAGTATATGGCAGTATACGGCTTTCTGCATGGAGGCTCCCAAAGTTCGTTTTCTCCCCCAGGTATGGGGACTGAATGCGGAAACCCAGGACGGAAGGGTGGTTTACAGTCATCCCCCTTACGGCAGAAGTATAACACCTCCGGGCTTTTTCTTCACACGCCTTACGGAACTTCTTTTTGATACGGCCTGGTTTGACGGTGAAAATTTCCATTACTGGGACGGCAACGGCGCGTTACATTCCAGTTCCTGGACGGAAGAAATGTTCCAGGTGGCTCTTGAAGCCTTTGCATTGCGTAAAAAATACCCGCCTGCAAGACCGTTAAGAACACCGGCTTATGTTTACAGCCGTGCCGCCTGTGATGCCCATGAATATTTTTACGAAAAAAATGAGAAATTTATCCGGGGCGGGTCCATGATCAATACAGCAGAGGAATTTCCTGCCTATATGTATGAAATGGCGCGCAAGGACGGGCAGTTGGGTGGTTTCCAGACAAGAATGGAATCTTTGAAGGGCTTGTGCGCTTCCGATGTATCCTGTCTTGTGCTTCCGCCTCTGAAGGGAGTACCGGATGAGGAAATAAAGGAGATCCGCAGACTGCATGAAACAGGAGTGAATATCCTCTGTTCCGAAGATGCGGCATCTCTTGCAGATCTTTTCGATGTGGAAAATGCCCAATGTCTTCTGGAAAGGGATGGGAAGAAATTCCTTACTCTCAAAAAGAATAAAACAGCTTATGCCGCATTTTTTACAGGAGCCCCCTCCATGCAGAAACGGGGCCGTGACCGTACCGGCGGATCGGGACAGAAGGCTCTGGATGAAGAGGTGAATATGGCAGCAATATCCCTTATGCGGCTTATCGGGGATTATCCCCTTACAGCAACAGATCACGGTTCGGTAACAGCGTTTACTGCGGAAGACGGCATTTCCTATGCTTTCGTACGGGAAAATGCCTGGCCGCATAAAGGCAATACCATCACTCCGGAAATATATTATAAAGGTAAATATGTGAAAAGTGTCCTTCTTGAGGAATATGGTTCTCACTTTTTCCCCCTGGATAAGAAAAAATAAAAGGAAATGAAAGTATGTGCAATACGCCTGAAAAGAAAAACACTTTGAAAGAAATTTTCTTTCATATCATAAAGATCCTTGTTGCCGCATTGCTTATATACTGGGTAGTAAAAGATATAAAGATGGAGGAACTTTCTTCCATCCCCCGTTCCCGTATGCTCCTTGCCTGGTGTGCCGGATTTGTTATGGTGATGCTGCAAAGTTCTTTTACGGCATTGCGCTGGCAGATCCTTGTAAAAGCCCAGGGGATCCCGTTATCTTTTTACAAGGCGCTTTCTCTTACATATCAGGGGATGTTTTTCTCTCTGTGTCTGCCCGGCGGAGCTGTGGGGGGAGATGTGGTGAAAGGAGCGTGTATTGCAAAAGAAGCGCAAAGTGACAAAAAAGTGGAATCTGTAACAAGTATTTTTGTTGACCGCCTTGCCGGACTTATCGCTCTTTTCGGAATGGCATTTCTTCTTATCCTTATTTCCATAAAGGAGATCCTGCATTTTGACAAAGGTATCCAGATCACGATTTTTACCATTGGAGCAATGTGTCTTGCAGGAGTAAGTGCCGCTCTTTTTATATTTTTCCATGATATATTTCTGCGGATACCCCTTATCTCCAAACTACTGGATATTCCGGACAAATTCCTGAAAGGGGGATTGAGGAGGATCTTTGCTTCTGTGGATGTTTACCGGAAAAAATGGAAAACTCTTCTTCTTGCCTGTGTCATGGGGGTAACGGTCATCCATCCCTTTCTGCTTTCCGGATTATATCTGATCTGTCTCATCATAAGCGGAAAAGTTTTTTCTGCCCTGCCGGTCTTTCTTTCCTCCGCGCTGGGCAATGTTGCCTCCTGTATTCCCGGAACGGTGGGAGGACTTGGCGCAAGAGATAAAGTCATGCAGGTAGTATTGGAAAGCAACGGCATCTCTCTTTCCGAAGCTGCGGTTGCGCCTATTCTTTATACCTGCGGATATGTTTCCGTATCTCTTCTTGGAGCAATTTTCTTTATTCTGGATTCTTTTCTGCAAAAAAAAAGGAAAGTACAGAGGTAAATTTTTCTGTACTTTCCGGGAATAATCCATAATTTTTTCAGACGATGGGTTCTCTGCCCAGCCGGATGGCTGTTATATCATTCTTTTCATCCAGAACCACCACACGGGGTTTGAAAGAGGATGCCTCTTCTTCCGTAAAGGAGGCAAAACTCATAATGGTAATGGTGTCCCCGATACTTCCCCTGTGGGCGGCGGCACCGTTGAGACAGAATACTTTGCTTCCTGCTTTTCCGGCAATGGCATAGGTTTCCAGTCTTTTACCGTTTGTGGCATTGACCACCAGAATCTTTTCATAAGGCAGGATCCCCGCCTTTTCCAGAATTTCGGAATCGATTTCCAAACTTCCTTCATAATCGATATCGCACATCGTGATCCTTGCCTGATGGATCTTTCCTTTCAGCAGCTGCAGAAGCATTTTTTTCTCCTTTGTTCTTTTGGTATTTCAATAATGATCAAAGATTTTTTTGATCTTTTCTATATAAGGAAGCAATGATTTGCGCACAAATTTCCACGCCGAACTTTCCGGCATCAAGGGTAAGGTGGTAGTTTTTCCCCTCTCCCCATATCTGTCCTGTAAAGTAGTTGTAATGGGCGGCACGGCTCTTATCTTTCTTTTTCAGAAATCTTACACACTTATCCGCTTTGATGTCCGGATCGGATGCCAGAAGTCTCTCTTTGCGGAAATCCATATTTGCATGAATAAACACATTCAGACAATCCGCTTTGCCTTTCAGGATATGATCTGCACATCTTCCCACAATGATACAATCTTCCTTTGCCGCAAGTTTGCTTATGATATTATGCTGGATGACCCATAATTTTTCCTGATTGGAAAGAACTCCCCCTCCCCCGCTGTGGGAAAAGATCATGGAAAGCAATCCTTTGGAGTATTCCCCCTCCTCCCTGATGTAATCCGAATCGAAACCGCTTTTTTCGGCGATTTTTTCCAGTAAAGCCCCGTCATAACAGGGTATGGAAAGAGTCCGGGAAAGGATTTGCGCTATGGAACTGCCACCGCTGCAAAACTGCCTGCTGATCGTAATAACTTTTTTCATTTTTCCCCCTTTCCTTTCTTATTTTATTCCTGCAAGAGGAGCAAAACTTGACTTATTACGCAATTATGCTATAATATAACGGCAAAGTATATATTTTGTCAAGGGCAAATTGCCGGAAAACAGGAAAAAACAACCCGGAAGAAAGGTTTTTTATGAATGAAAATGTAAAAAGTATCCTGGAAAGAGAAATTGGCAATGTTCTGGAAAAAGCAACCTCGTTCCGTCATCTGCTGCATACGATCCCGGAACTTGCCGGCAAAGAATATAAAACCTCTTCCGCCATCCGGCAGGCTCTTGCCCCTCTGGATCTGGAAATACTTTCCCCTTTCCTGCAAACCGATGTTGTGGCATTTCTCAACAGACATAAAGGAAAAAACCTTACTTTACGGGCAGATATCGACGCACTCCCCATTGAGGAAGATCCCTCTTTCCGCCCTTACGCCTCCACACATAAAGGGCTGAAACACGCCTGCGGACATGATGGACATGCCGCTATGCTTTACGGTGCGGCATGTGTCCTTTCTTCCATGAGAGAACTTATCCCCTGTTCTGTCCGTTTTATCTTTCAGCCGGGGGAAGAAATTGCCTGTATGGCAAAAGATCTTGTGGAAAAAGGGGCATTGCTTGATCCTGAACCGGATTTTGTTACAGGCCTGCACTCCTGGCCCGGACTTCCTTACGGTAAGATCTGCACCAAACCCGGTGCGCTTATGGCGGCAGCGGGATTTTTTCAGATAAGATTACAGGGCAAAGGCGGGCACGGAAGTCTGCCGCATCTGTCCCACAATCCGTTGGATTGCGCCGCAGAAATCATGTATGAAGCAAAAAAGATCGTGCCGGAAGGAAATGTTCTTACATTCTGCTCCTGCAAAGGCGGAACAAATAACTCCATCATCCCGGATGAGGCACTCCTTATGGGAACGATCCGCTTTCTTGATCCGGCAAAAGGGGAAAAGATGCTCCATGATTTTACGCTTCTTGTGCAGAATATTGCAGAAAAAAGAAAGATCAAAGCCCACTTTTCCTGTCCGGTACCTTATTTGCCGGTCATCCACAGGGAAGAAGATTTTACAAGAGTAAAAAATATTGTGGAAAGCTCGATGGGGGAAAATGCGTTCCATACCCTCTCCACTCACGTGATGAGCAGTGAAGATTTTTCCTTCTATCTGCAAAAATATCCCGGGATTTTTGCCCATCTGGGAAGCGGGGAATCCGCAAAACTGCACTCATCCGGATTCGATTTTGATGACACACTTCTGGAAAAAGGCATACGGTATTTCTGTACGCTTGCCCTGGAACTTTTTACGGAAAAGTGATCAACGCCCTCTGCCGCCTGCGGCAATAAATTTTATTTCGGAAGCATCCTCCGGGGAAAGGACGGTATGGATCTTTTCCAGCATTACTGTTTTCATACGGGGAGTATTGAGTACGGCAAGAAATGCCGGATGCCTTACTTCGATATAGACGATGGAATTTTCCACATTGACAACGGTACATTTTCTTGCCACATCCGCTCCGGCGATCTCCTGCCAGCAATTCTGCAATTTCAGAAGTTTCATCGTCCAGGGCTTGATACATTTGCTTACCGCCCGTTCCAGCAGTTCTGACATTTCTTTGCTTTCCGGACGGAAACGGAGAAATTCCCCCCTGCCCTCGTCCTCCCCCAGCCAGGAGGAAAGCATACTTTCCAAACTCTTTTCCATCGGGGATTTCCGGTTCGTGCCTGCCATAAGTACACAGTACTCCCATATAGAAATAATACGTGCTACAATGCACCGGTCAATCCGGTAACAGGGATCATAACCACATAATAGGTCATCTTGAATGGAGCCATCAGCCCCTTGAGCATCTGTTTGCCTCCGGATTTGAAACGCATACAGCAAACCAGAACCAAACCCACCGGAAGCCGGAATATATTCAATACTTCCACACCTGCTTTCAATGCCGTTTTCCCCATGGCCGCCAGACTGCGGAACACATAGGGGAGAACCACCCGCGCCGTCTGTACCGCAATAGGGGTAAGAACAGCAATGGTAACAGGATCCACATACGCTTCCGCTTTATGAACCGGTGCAATTACTGCAAAAAAAACAAGCACCAGTGTCAGGATCAAAAGATACCTTCTCATATTTAAAAAACTTTCTGTTATTTCCCGTATGACAATAATCTTATAAAATAATATACACCAGAGAAGCTGTGAAAAAAAGCAATTTTTTATTTTTTTTACGCTTTTTCTGCTTTTTCACATTCGGTACAGCGGCAAACAGCCCCGGAGGCAAAAAATTCCTCGCAGTTCTTCACTGCCGGAGGACTGCCCATAATGGTCAGGATGTCCCCCTCATATAATACAGTATCCCCTCTGGGAACGATAAATTTTTCATCTCTTCTTATCATAAGTACCAAAGCTCCTTCCGGCAGTTTCATTTCTGCAAGAGTCTGTCCGTTACGGCAGGAGGGCAGTTCCAGTTCTCTGGAATCAGAACTGGAATCCCCGGTCTCTTCAAAGGAGAGCGGCATACGCACTTTCTTTTTGAGAGGTGCATCCAGTTTCAGAAGTTTTGCCAGAGGCATGACCGTCATCCCCTGTAACAGTACGGAGGTGATCACTATAAAGAATACGATATAGAACAATCCCTTTGTCCCCGGAGCATCCGGCATGGCAAGAAGGGGAAATGTTGCCAGCATGATGGGCGCACCGCCGCGCAGCCCCACCCAGGAGACCAAAATCCGTTCCCGGATGGAAAAAGGACTTCTCCACATACAGAGAAATACTGCAAGAGGACGGCCGAAAACCATAAGGAATCCGGCAATCGCCAGTCCATACCACTTTGCATCCCATACCGCCTCCGGCGCAGCAAGCCTGCCCAGCATGGTAAACAGAATGACCTGCATCATCCATGCCAGACCGTCATAAAATCTGCCCACCCCGTTATGGAACACAAATTTACTGTTTCCCATATAGATCCCTGCCACATACACAGCCATAAAGCCGTTTCCATAGCAGAGACAGGTCACAGAATAGGTGAGAAGAACCGCCACCACGGCAAGCACATAGTATAATCCATTGTAATCAAAGTCGATCTTATTGTAGATCCACACAAAAAGTGCGCCGATCCCCACCCCCATAAGAACGCCGATGGTCATATCCCGGAAAAAAGCGGGAACCACCAGAAGATAATCCAGCATAACAGGCGACTGCCCTTTACTTGTTTCCATCGTGACCAGGGAAAGGAAAAAGAGCGTAAGGAACGCCGCCATGGGATCATTGCTTCCGGATTCAAATTCCAGTAACGGCTGTAAATTGCCTTTCAAACTCACGCTTTTGGAACGCAAAATGGAAAATACTGCCGCTGCATCCGTGGAAGAGATGATGGAACCAAGCAGAAGACAACCGGAAAGAGTGAATTTCAAGTCCGTTGCGGTGTAATGAAACAATCCCCATGCGGCAAACCCGGTGAAAACAGCAGATAAAAGCACTCCCGCCGTGGAAAGAAGCAAGCCTGTACGGAAAACTTTCTTCACCGATTTCCAGTCTGTATCAAATCCCCCGGAAAAAAGGATAAACGCCAATGCAATAGAACCTATATAGTTGGCAAGGACAGGACTTACTTCTTCAGTCATCCTTGCACTCTGGGCGTCGGAAATAAGGGGGGTATCGGTAATGAATGAGGTGACGGTATCACTGCCCCAGAGCATCCCCACAGCAAGAAAAAGAAGCAGACAGGGCATATTGATCAGACTGGAAAGTTTACTGGAAAGCAAACTCATAAGCATCAATGCGCCAAGAACGGCAAGAATCACATACAATTCCATTTTTTTCTTCTCTGCTCCTTACTCTGCTGAAATTGCCCGTAATGTATCATATAAGAAAAAAAAGTCAAGTCCGGTTCATTAAAATCATGAAAAAGAAAATAATTTTTGAGCATTTTCCCCTGTTACGGCAGCACACTGCTGTAATGAGACACCTTTCAATACGGCAAGATATTCTGCTATTACAGGAATATATTTGCTGTGATTGGGTTTTCCCCGGTAAGGAACAGGGGCAAGATAGGGGGCATCTGTTTCCAGAAGCATTCTTTCCAGCGGGATATAACGGGCGATCTCCCGGATATTATCCGCCTTTTTGAATGTCACCATTCCCCCGATACCGAAATACCCTCCCAGATCCAGGAACTTTTCCGCCCATTGTACGGTTCCGGCATAACAATGCAGATCAAAAAGCCCTCCCTTTGAAGCATATTCCTTTAACAAAGTATAGGTGATCTCATAAGCACGGAAAGAATTTTCCTTATCTCTGCAATGTACCGTTACAGGCTTTTTCCATTCCAGAGCCTTTTCCAGAAAATATTGAAAAACAGCAATTTGTTTTTCCTCCGGGGCGCAATCGTAATAAAGATCCAAACCGATTTCCCCCACCGCCCCCAGAGAGGGATGGGAAGAGAATATATGGAACTCTTCAAGCGTTTCCGCCACATTTCCCTCCGGCAGAAACTCGACCTCCCCGGGATGGACGCCGGCGGTAAACCGGATACAGGGGATTTTTTCCGCTTCGAGAGCGGCTTTCTCCGCTTCCGGGCGACTACCGGTATTCAAAAGGAAATATTGCACATTTTCTTTCTGTGCCTCCTCCACATATTCCTGCATGGTGATATTATCGCAAAAATGATAGTGGCTGTCAATAAAAAACATATTTCACCCCGTTTTCCAATTTTTTTCCCATTTTCTCTTGCATTTTACACAAAAAAGGAATATTTTATATGAAAAGTCAATTTCAAAAGTCCCCCGAAAGCCGGAAAAGTCATAAACGCTGTTCCGGTTGGCGTTTGAAATCACCTCTAAAAAAAGGAATAAACAATATACTTGTTTTTCACAAAAAATCAAACAGGAATCTATTGAAATGAAAAAACTCTTTATCTTTTCCACCCTGTCCCTCGTTCTTCTCCTCGGAACATTTTTTATTGCCGGATGCGGCAAATCACAGAAAAAGACTGTTATAGGCGTATCCATCCCCAGTGCCGATCACGGCTGGACAGGGGGAGTCGTCTATTGGGCGGAAAAAGCGGCAAAGGAACTGGAAAAGAAATATCCGGAAGCAAAAATCCTTGTTTCCACTTCCTCCGACTCTGCCGAACAGGTCTCACAAATTGAAAATATGCTTATCCAGAATATCAAGGCTCTGGTAGTGCTCCCCCATGAACCTGCACCCCTTGCCGGGATCTGCAAACAGGCAAAGGATAAAAAAGTATTCCTTACCGTCGTTGACAGAAATCTTGCCGGAAATATTGAAGATCTTGCTATTGCAGGGGATAACGCCGGATTCGGCAGAGCCTGCGCCGAAGAGATGGCAAAACAACTCAAAGGCAAAGGCAATATCGTTATCATGGAAGGGGTGCTTTGCGATGTAAACACATTGAGGGTCAATGCGTTCCGTGAAGTTATGAAAAAATATCCCTCCATAAAGATCCTTGACAGCCAGACCGCCAACTGGAATACAGAACAGGGGTTGAAACTTATGGAAACATATCTGGGAAAATATAAACACATCGACGCAGTATGGGCGGGGGATGATGATGTGCTTCTGGGCGCACTGAAAGCATACGAAGAATCCAAAAGAAAAGAAATCAAACTTTTCATCGGCGGCGGCGGAGCGAAACTTATCATCAAAAAGATCGTGGATAAAGATCCTCTCATCCCTGTCAATGTGACCTATCCTCCCCGTATGATCGCTTACGGTATGGAATATGCTCTGGAAAAAGTTCTGGGCAAAAAAGAAATCAAAGAGAAAAAGATCATTATCCCTGCGGAAGTCATTACAAGAGAAAATGCTTCCCGATTCTACTTCCCTGACTCCATTTATTAAGAAAAATTTTCTTACCCCTGCCGGCTCTTGATTTCCAGAAGAACGATTTCCGGCGGGGAAAAGATCCTTGTATGGATGAATGTGGTTCCGATACCGGAACTCACAAACATTTTTGCGTGATTTTCTTTATGCTCATACCACGCCATTTCCAGTTTTTTCCCGCTGTAAGTGGAGGTACGCAATGCACCGAAAAGGGGCATCCGGATCTGCCCTCCGTGAGTATGACCGCAAAGGAAAAGATCCTTTTCATTCAAAGATATATTTTCCTTCTGCAGGCGTCCCGTTACTGTATCCGGACTGTGGGCGGCAAAGATGCGGATGATCTCTCCATTTGCCGCCTCATCCGGCAGGGAAAGCAAAGGATACCCCATTCTGGTATCGTCAAATCCGTACAGAAAAAGATCTTTCCGTAAAAAGACTCCTTCATTGACCAGGAGTCTCACCCCCGCTTCTTCCAGCATCTTCCGGCGGGCGGCATAAGAAAGAGCCGTATTGCCTTTTTTATCCCAGTTGCCGTGAATGGCAAATTTCTCCGGAACAGCAAGGCGGGAAAAAAGTGCCGCAGACTCCGGATAAATACAACTTTCCCCGGCTAAATCCCCGCCGAAAAGCAGAATATCGGGCTTTGCAAGCGCGATACTTTCTTCCAGATTTTCAAAAATGAGAGTGCTGCCCTGCCATTTCAGACAAGGGAAAAAACTCCGGGAAAAGTCATTGCGGATGTGGGTATCGGAAAAAAATAAAATGCGTAATGCGGTCTCTTCCCCCCTGCAGGAACGCTCTTTTTTCCCGTCAAAAGAAAGAACAAATTTTTTAAAAAGAAAACCGCCGGAAAGAAATCGTTCCTCCCGGCAGAGCAATACATCATCAAGGGAGGAACGGCTCCACTTGCGCCGTTCCTGCCGTATGATCTCTTTCTGTGTTGGAAATTCCCTTTTCACACTTCTGCGGCAAGAGATTCGATGATATTACTATCCAGCGGAGCGATCTTGCTGACCACAGCAGTACCGCCTTCGGGCAGAGTAACACTGTCCCCTGCCTTTCTGCCCAGAAGAGTTTTACCAAGTGCCGTATTATAGGCAATAAGGTTTTCTTCAGGTTTTCCATCAAAAGCACCGACAAAACTGTATTCCAGATCTTTTCCGTCGGAAGTTTTCAGAAGCACTTTTGTAGCCACCGCCACCATTGCCAGATCGGGTTTGAGTTCCGTAAAGTCGATGGGCTGAACTGTGGCAAGCTGATTTTCCAGTTCGCTTCTGCGTTTACGCAAAATGCTTCTCTGCAATTTTGCCGCATCATATTCCGCATTTTCACTCAAGTCGCCGAATGCTCTGGCAGTTTCAATGGCTTTCACATTTTCCGGGATCTTCACGCGGACAAGTTCTTCCAGTTCATTGGCAAGGCGTTTATAGGAGGCAAAGGAGGTCATAAGTACAGTTTCATCCGCCTGTTCCTCATCATTTCCGCCAAGGACTTTTTTACCTTCGCCGCTTTCCAGTTTGGCTTTGAGTGTTTCGGAAATACGGGAAAGTTTCACCAGCAGACTCTGACATTCGCCCATCTGCATATTACGCATTTTCTGTACGGCATAGATGAGAGAGGAAACATTTTCCCCGGCATTTTCCAGAATGACTTTCTGGAAATCCGGTTTATCAAAGAGAAGTTTTTTCAGTTCTCTCTGCGCCGCCGCCCACTCTTTGGGCAGTCCTTCCTGACTCAAACAGCGGGAGATATTTGCCATATTGATATACTCTTTGAGTTCGCCGAATTTTGCTTTGTTTTTCCAGATGAAAAGCAAGACATCGCAACTTACTTTATCTGTTGCATAGATGGCATCTGTCACGTCGTTTGCACTGAGAGTTTCCATCATGGGAGTCATACAGCGCAAGGGAAGAAGCGTGAAAAGTTTTGCCAGTTCATAACGGGAATAGAGACTTGCCGCACTTTTGATGAATCCGGCAAGAAGTTTCACAGAAAGTCGCCCCCACATTTCCAGATTTTTGAGGAGAGTCGTTTCATCGATCCGGGCAGGGAAGAAAGGAACTTTGCCCCGCAGAGGTGTAAACATTTTTTTCAGGATCTCTTCATTACCGCAATCCGCAAGGATGGCAATGGTTTCCGCAAGTGTTGCAAGATCCTTGGGTGGCATATTGGGACGCACTTTGGCAAAGAGGAGAGAAAGTTTTTCGGCAGAAGACTCATCTACCGTCATGTCGCCACCTTCCGCAGCGGAAAGAAGGGTATAAAGTTCAAGGATACTGCGGGCATCCCGGAAAGAACGGCCTTTCTGACTGCTGTGGGCGGGAGCAGTGGAAGTCCACCACTTTTCAAAACCGTCAGCAGTAAAAATTTTGGGAACGAACATTTTTTCCAGAAGGGAACGCATTTTTTCTTCGCTCATACTGCCGATAGAGTGTTTGGCAAGAGTTTCCCGGCAGAATGCGGCATTTTTCACGGTGGCGGAATTGGCAGCGATAAGATTGGTCATATCAATATGCTGTTCAAAGAAAAGGCATCCGGAAAGTGCGGTGGCAACAGGAATGGAGATCATGCTGTTGGTGGCAAAAGTATTGACCGCAATGGTCGCTGTGACCTTATCCAGATTGACCATTCTGCCCCAACACTGGGATTCTGTCTGGAATACATAGGCATTGGTACGCAGTTTCTGCAATTTATGGATACGGCTGGCAACAGAATTCACAGCGATCCCGGTATCTCTTGCCCCGATGGCTTTTGCCACAGCCCCGCTGGAAATATAGGGGGGAAGCAAACGGCGTGCCGCATCGTTGAGGGCTGCGCGGAAAAAGGGTGTATCCAGAACGGAAAGTTCCGCAAGAGCGAGACATACTTCCGCCTTTTTATCGGAAGCACTTACTGTATCATCCCATTCCTGAAAGAGAAGATTGAAATTTTCCGCAGCTCCTTTGAGGATTTCATGTTCACAATCCCTGATTCCGGCAAGCAGTTCCTCCGCAGCGGAGTCATTGTCACCCTGCATAGCCGCCATAATGAGATCATCCAAAAGTTGCTGTTCTTTGATCATACGCTCTTCTCCTTCTATTAAAAATTTTATTTTCTGCATCATAATAATATACGGCACGATTCCGCATTTTTCAAGTTGAAAAATCTTTTTCCCCGCCCTTCAAAATCATTTTTTTTGAGATTTTTTTCTGTCTGCGGATCTGCCGGAAAGCAAATTTTTCTTTACGTTCTCCTTGAAATGACCCGATAACAGTACCGCAGAAAAGAGATTTTCTCATCTTTTTTGATTCTTTACTGGAAAAATCAGCAAAAAGGAAGTATTGTAATACTCCATGAAAAACAGTTCATTTTGCATTTATATACAACAGAAGAAAGGAAATCAAAATGGCAAAACTCATGCTCGGCTTCCCCAAAGGAAGTCTTGAACAGTCCACTGTGGACATGTTTGCAAAAGCCGGTTACAAAGTCTCTATCAGCAGCAGATCCTATTACCCCACCATCGACGATCCTGAAATCGAATGTATGCTCATCCGTGCTCAGGAAATGAGTAAATATGTGGAAGAAGGCATCCTTGACTGCGGTCTTACAGGGTATGACTGGATCCAGGAGAACGGGTCCGATGTATATGAAGCAGCAGAACTCGTTTATGGTAAAGTTGGCAGAAATCCCCTGCGCTGGGTTCTTGCCGTTCCGGAAGATTCCCCCATCCAGTGCGCCAAAGATCTGGAAGGAAAACGCATCTCCACAGAAGCAGTGGGCATGACCAAGCGTTACCTTGCCAAACATGGTGTCAATGCCACTGTGGACTTCTCCTGGGGCGCAACCGAAGTAAAGCCCCCCAAATTTGCCGATGCCATTGTGGAGATCACCGAAACAGGATCCTCCCTGCGTGCAAATAAACTGCGTATCGTAGACACTCTCTGCATCAGCACCACCCGTTTCATCGCCAATAAAAAGGCAATGGAAGATCCGGAAAAGAAACGCAAGATCGAAAATATCGCTCTTCTTCTCAAAGCCGTTCTTGCCGCCGAAGGCAAATACGGGCTCATGCTCAATGTCCCCAAAGAAAAACTTGACGAGATCATTGCCAAACTGCCTGCACTGGAACATCCCACAGTTTCCCAGCTTTCCGATCCTGCCTGGGTCGCAGTCAATACCATCGTTACCGAACATGTGGCAAGAGAACTTATTCCCGAACTCAAAAGACTGGGTGCGAAAGGGATTGTGGAATATCCTCTCACCAAGATCGTTGAATAAGAGAAAGGAAAAAAAATGTATATTGGAAGAATCGTTGCTGCCGGGATGACTCCGGATGGAAAAGTGACCGCCGCCTATCGTGTCTCCTCCCGCTCTTTCCCCAACCGTACTGCAAAAATCACAGGCAAGACCATTTCCATCCTGCCCCGTGCAGGTCACGAAGCCGACCTTGCCAAAAATCCCTATATTGCCTATAATTGTGTCCGTCTCTGCGGCAGCATTGCTCTTGCCACCAATGGCTCCCAGACCGATCCCATTATTGAAAAAGTCATTTCCGGCATGAATCTGCGGGATGCTTTTGCTTTGGGACTTATGGCAATGGATTATGAAAAAGACTCTCTGGATACTCCCCGTATCGCCGCCGCAGTTGATGCGGAAAAAGGGATCGCCATGATGGGGATCGTCCGCAAAGACGCTCTTCTTGTCCGTTCCATTACTCTGGAACCCGGCAAGATCTACTATCTTTCCACCTACGAAAAAAATGCTCCCGCCCTCCAGAATGTGGATGAAGCCTTTTCCGCCGCAACTGCGGAAGATATCACTTCCTACATGATCGGCAAAGGGGTTTTCGCCGACTTTGAAAAGCCGGTAACAGCCGCCGCCGCTCTCTGGAACGGCAGTGATTTTGATTACGCTGTGGAAGATGCCGCTTTGTAAAAAGCGCTTTCCGTATTGATATTCAGGAAAGATCATCCGCAAAGGATGTTCTTTCCTTTTCACTTTTTTTTATGCTCTGGATATGTCTGCCATAATTGATTCTCTGAACCCTGAACAGAAAGAAGCCGCAAGTACCATTGACGGACCGCTTCTTGTCCTTGCCGGTGCAGGAACCGGAAAAACAAGGGTCATCACCTGCCGTATTGCCTATATGATCGAGCAGGGCGTACCTCCTTCGAGTATTCTGGGGGTAACCTTCACCAACAAAGCGGCAAAGGAGATGCGGGAAAGACTCAA
>JAGBXB010000048.1 GCA_017629515.1 Lentisphaeria bacterium
TCAGGATCGCCTTTACCATGCAATGCGGGGAACTGCGTAAGGCTTTTGCAAGGATCAGAGAGTTCCTTGCGGAACGCAAGGCAAAATAAGAATCCGGCAGAAGGAAGATGATAATGAATGAAGAGGAATTGAAACAATATATATGCAGTTATCTGGATACGCATCAGGAAGAGATCATACAGACCGGTGAGGAGCTGCTCCGGATGCCGGAACTGGCCTACTGCGAAAACCGGACATCCGCTCTGGTGGGCAGTCATTTTAAGAAGCTGGGCTTGAAAGAGAAGACAGGTCTTGCCATTACCGGACGCAGGGCAGATATAGATACGCAAAGACCCGGCCCCCGCCTTGCGATCCTCGGGGAACTGGATGCCTTGATCGTTCCGCAGCACCCTTTTGCAGATCCTCAAACCCATGCTGCCCATGCCTGCGGACATCATGCAGCACTCAATGCCATGTTGGGATGTGCAAAAGTTTTGACAAGACCGGAAGTTATGCAACATCTTTGCGGCTCCCTTGCTTTTATTGCGACGCCGTCGGAAGAGTGTCAGAATCAGCCATATATAGCAAGTCTGATAGCCGAAGGCAAATTACAGTTTTTCGGCGGCAAATCGGAAATGATCGCAAAAGGTGTTTTTGATGATATCGATCTTGCCATGATGTGCCATGCCGGCGGAAGCAATTTCACCCCATCAGGCTTTAATGGTTTTGTTATGAAACAATTGATCTTCCACGGAAAATCCGCCCACGCCGGGGCAAACCCGGATAAAGGGATCAATGCTATTTCCATGATGCGTTCTGCCATGACTCTTCTGGACGCCCAGCGGGATACATTCCGGGATGAAGATCATGTACGGATCCACGGCTATATCCCTGACGGCGGCGAAGCGGTAAATGTAGTCCCTGACCGGGCTGTTTTCACCTTGCAGGTTCGGGGGGCAACTCCGGAAGCGATCAGTGATGCTTCGGAAAAAGTGGATCGCTGTGTGCAGGCTGCAACCCTGGCATTCGGCGGCAGGGCGGAAGTACAGAATCTTTTTGGATTCATGCCGCTTATTGCCTACGGAGAACTGGATGATATCCATGAGGAAAATGTAAGAAATATTATCGCTCCGGGCATTCCCTTCACCAGAGGGATCTACCGGCCATCCTCCACAGATATGGGAGATGTAAGCATGATCATTCCCTCATTACATGCGTATTTCCGCGGATTTGCCGGAACAGCCCATACCGATGACTTTCTGGCATGTGACCGGGTACAGGCGTATGTGGATCCCGTCAAAATGCTTGCCTTGAATGCCATTGACCTTTTATGGGGGGATGGAAAAGCAGGCAGAGAAGCAGCAAAGGCAAAAACACCTCTTACCAAAGAAGAGTATCTGGAAAAAATGCAGGCTTTCTCCTCCGGAACAGAGTATGATTTCCGTAAAAAGGAACAGGGATAAGTACATTTTTGCAATATGCCTTTTCCGGATCAATGAAAACGCTCCGGAAAGGCTCGCATATATAAAAAATAATTCAGGGAAAAAAAATGTTTTCAGAAAAAACAAAAATTGATTTGCAGAATGTTCTGGATGAATATACCTCCTCCGGAAAAGAGTGCGGCTGTCAGCTTGCAGTATATCACAATGGAACTCTTCTTTATGATCTTGCCTCCGGCTGGACAGATGAAAGCAAAAGCCGGAAAGTGGATACAGAAACACTTTTCCCCATTTTTTCTGTCGGCAAAGGGGTAATGACCACCCTTATTCATATTCTTTATGAGGAAGGACTCATTGATTACGATGCTCCTGTCACACATTACTGGAAAGAATACGGAAAAAACGGCAAGGAAAACACTCTTGTAAAAGATATTCTTTCCCACCGTGCGGGCATTGCCCACCTGCCGGAGCTGGAAAAAATAGAGGATAAATACAACTGGGACTATTTGTGTAAAAATGTGGAAAACGCCGTTCCCCGGATGCCCATTGGCGGCAAACACCAGTATCATGCCGGTATTTACGGTGTCCTTACCGGGCGTCTTGCAGAGTGTGCAACAGGAAGATCCCTGACAGAGTTGTTACAGGAAAAACTCTTTGCACCTTTGGGGATTGAAAATATGTTTTTCACTCTTCCGGACAATAAATACGGCAATCTTGCAAAAATCGTCAATACGGAAAATCAATTTTATCTTGCCCATAATGAAAAGTTTGCTCTTGCCGGTCTGAATCCATCCAGTAACGGTACAAGCAATGCCAGAAGCCTTGCCATGATGTATGCCTCCCTTATAGGAGACGGGCTGGACGGAAAAAGACTTATTTCCGGTAAAACCATAGAAAATGCCACCTCTTTATGCAGAAGCAGCGATGATCCGGTCCTTCCGGGGCAATGGAGCAAATTCGGACTTGGTTATGCACTCTGTGCACCGGCAGAAGATTATGGAAGGCTGTTCGGACACGGCGGAGCCTGCGGAAGTGAAGGTTTTGCCGATAAGAAAAATCTTCTTGCAGTAGGGTTCACCAAAAACAGGGCATTGAAAGAGCATCCCAACCATGAGATCCGCAACAGGATCTCGGAAATACTGGAACTGCCCTCAAGGATCTGGTAAAACTTTTTCCCCGTTTCCGGTATCGTCCATTTCCGCAACCGGATCATCCGGATCGTTCTCGGAAGCGGCGGAAAGGGCTATACCAAAGGAGAGCATGACAGAAAGAAGGGAACTGCCTCCATAACTCAACATGGGTAATGTCACCCCCGTTGCAGGCAGAAGGACACTGTTGACGCTTATATGCAGCAACGCTTGAAAGAAACAGAGCATTGCAGCAGAAAAGATATACAATCTGCCGCATCTGCCTTTTGCCTCCCATGCAGTAAAGGTGAAAGCGATCCCCAGACCGGCAAAAATCAGGATGACAAGAGTACTGCCCGCAAAACCGGTAAGTTCCACAAGGGAGGCAAAAAGGGAATCGGTATGGGGCAGAGGAAGATAATTTCCTGCCCACAAAGTTGTCTCCGGTTCCGACCCGAACCAGCCGCCATGGGCAAGAGTATATTGGAATTGCCGCATGTGCCAGGAACGGACACCTGCTCCATCAGGATTGAAAAAGGCAAGAAGCCGCATGAATGCGTAATCATGCCGGAAAATAAAATATATCCCGCTGATAAAAAGGGCGGATGCCGCAAGAAGAAAAGATTTTAACGACCCCTCCTTTGAAACTGTAACAATCAGAAATGCTCCGAAAAAGACCGTCGCAGAACCGAAATCAGGTTCTTTCATCAGAAGAAAAATAAAGAAGAAAGTAAAAGAGAGCATGATGAAAAACCTGCCGGGAGTTATCTTTTTTTCCTTTGCGGCAAAAACAGAAAGAAAAAGCAGGAAAAAGACCTTTACAAACTCTGATGGCTGGAAATAAAAATTTCCCGGCAGAGCAAGCCATCCCCGCATCCCGTTGACTTTGTATCCGAAAAGAAGAACAGCAAGAAGCAGTAATGCAGATATCCCAGCAAAGATATATACATTCTTTTTATAAAACCGGAATGGTATAAGAGAAGAAAAAACAAACAGCACCGAACCGGCCCCGAGCCAGCCCAACTGCCGTAAAGCAAAATACAGGGGAGTTGGTTCCGTGATCCTTGTACTGTAAATGGATAAACACCCCAGCAGACCGCCGCAGAGCAGCAGGAAAAAGACCATAAAAGGAAGGTAATCCCGCTTCTTTTTTATTTCCGGCATATTCTGTTTATTTACTGCCATTGTCTTTACCTCCCGCTTTTTTATCCGGCAATGAAAAATCCTTCCCCTGCAAAAGTTCGTCAATACTTACAGGAAGAATAAGATCTTTTCCATTTTCAGGAAGCGTTCCCCGTATGGTTTCTGTCACCCAGAACCCGTATTTATCCAGCATGACTGCTACTTTCCCCCCTTTTCCACCTAAAAGAAGTTCATACTCTTTTTCCATCCCGGAGACGCCCCGCAGACAGCCATTTTCATCAGGCAGAACGGCCCCAAGTTTCTGTAAGACTTTTTCCGGCAGATTCTTTACAGCAACCTCACGGTTCAATGCCATTTTCACAGTAAAATCCCTCTCTTTTTTCTCCTGTTCCGCATAAAAAATGACCTCATCGGCGGAAAGATCTTTTTTCAGAGTCATGCCGTAATACAATCCCTCCGGATTGAGTTTCAAACCTTTTTTCAACGCTTCCGGGGGCATTTCAAAGAGGAAAGAGGGATAAAGTCTTTTGAGAGTTTTCCGCCGTTTTTTCCTTGCTTCAAGGGAGGAGTGCACCCTTGTTACAACAAGATCATACCGGACACGCGTTTGGAGGATAACTGCATTATTTTTATCTTTCAATGCCCCCCTCAATGGAGGGATATGATATTCTTTCCAACCTTTTTTTCTGCTTTCAGTCAGGTACTTTTCTTTCTTCCAGACAGAATAATAAAACACGTGGCAGGAAGCAAGAAAAGCCCAGAAAAGCAGAAAGGAAAGAATATATAAGGATCTTTTCCGGAAACTTGTTTCACTCATTTTCTTTCCCCTTTTCTTCCGGGGGATTTTTCTTCAAGCGTACCGGAAGCACGCAAGAATATGTGCGGGAATTTATTTACCTTTTTCAGATAATGATCTCTCTTGTCCTCCCGGATACCCTCTCTGTATGTCATGACCATATCAAAAGCCTTTTTTTCCGCCTTATCTGCAATAACAGGATGCCGGAAACTGTAAGAAATCAACTTTATTGCCGTAAAAAACAATAAAACAAGAACAGGAAGAGTAACAAAAAAAAGAATGATCACTCTTTTTTTCTGCCATATATTTTTGATATCCGGTTCCATGATCCACCTGTTTCAAGAGTATTACCGTAAAAGGAAGAGGGATGGCAATATATTCTTTATTTCATCAAATGCAAGTTTAAAACCGTTCTTTTTCAGAAAAAATAAAAAAAGAATCTTTCCGTCCTCATTTCCGACTTGCAGGAATCCTTTTTCTGTGGTATATTGCAGTAGAAGAAAATCACAAAAAAAACAAGGAAATGATTATGCCTTATCCCATTGAAGAAAAACTGGTCATAGGGGTGGCATCCAGTGCACTTTTCAAACTGGATGAAGCCGATGAGATTTTCCGCAAAGAGGGACTTGCCTCCTACCGGAAATATCAGTATGAACATGAAAAAGATCTCCTTGAACCGGGGATCGCTTTTCCGTTCATCCGCAGATTTCTGGAACTCAATAAACTTTTTCCGGAAGTGGAACCGGTGGAAGTTGTGCTTTTAAGTCACAATGACCCGGATACCGGTATGAGGGTATTCAATTCCATCCATCACTATCAACTGGATATAAGCCGGGCAGCGTTTACCACAGGAAACTCCCCTTTCCGGTATATCCCCGCTTACAATGTGGCACTTTTCCTTTCTGCCAACGAAAAGGATGTGTGCGAAGCATTGGCAAAGGGGTATCCTGCGGGAATGGTTCTGGACAGTAAACTTAATGATGACCCCAATGACAATGAATTGCGTATTGCTTTCGACTTTGACGGCGTCCTTGCCGATGACAGTGCGGAAGCCATTTACAAAAGTTCCGGGATCAATAAGTTTTATATTTCTGAAACGGAAAAAGCCGATGTCCCCCATCCGCCGGGCCCGCTGGCGGATCTTTTTACAAAACTTGGCAGACTCCGGGCGTTGGAGGATGAAAAATGTAAAAAAGATCCTTCTTACACCAGATTTCTCAAAACCTCCATCGTCACCGCCCGCAGTGCCCCCGCCCACAGAAGAGTGGCAACTACTTTGCGGAAATGGGATATATCGGTGGATGAAACCTTTTTCCTTGGCGGCATGAATAAAGGAAGGATCCTTTCCCTGCTCCGCCCCCATATCTTTTTTGACGATCAGAAAGCGCCCCATCTGGAAATGGCGAAATATTATACGCCCTCCGTTCATATCCCCTTTGGTGTGGGCGGAACGAAAGAAAACAAATAACGGTATACAGGTACACTATGGCAACAGAAAAAATCACTTTTATAGGTGCTGGCAAAATGGCTTCCGCCATTGCCGCAGGTCTTGTGAAAAACGGGATGAAAAAGGAGAATATTTCCGCTTATGATATTTCCGCAGAAGCGGCAGAAAAATTTGAAAAAGCAACAAAAGTCAAATGCGTGAAAGATTTATCTTCCGCTTTGAAAAAAAGTAACATCATCCTTCTTGCGGTCAAACCCCAATATGCAGAAGAAGCCCTTTGCGGCATAAAGGATCTTATCAAAGGGAAACTGCTTCTTTCCATCTGTGCAGGATTGAGCATTGATACTCTGAAAAAAATCTCCTCCTGTACCCGTATTGCAAGAGTGATGCCCAATACACCTGCCCTTGCAGGCGAAGGGATGAGCGGATATGCTTTTTCGGAAAAAGTAACTCCCGATGATAAGAAAACGACGGAAAAAATCCTTTCCGCCATTGGTTACTGCCGGGAATTTCCGGAAAAACTTCTGGATGCGGTCACAGGTTTGAGCGGCAGCGGCCCTGCCTATGTTATTGAGTTTATTATGGCAATTACCGATGGGGGAGTATATGCCGGACTTCCCCGGGATGCCGCTTATGAAATGGCATTGCAGACGGTTCTGGGTACTTCCATAATGCTGAAAAATTCTTCCGCCCATCCGGCAGTTCTGCGGGATGCGGTCATTTCCCCCGGCGGTACCACCGCCAGAGGGGTTGCGGCACTGGATGAACACGCTTTCCGGAAAACAGTGATGGATGCTGTCATTGCCGCAACGGAACGCTCCGCTGAATTGAACAAAAAATAAAAAATACTCCGGATGTAATTAAAAAAGTCCCCAAAAGTCTGTCAGTATTGACTTTGTTCCTGATGACTTTTTTAATTACCTCTCTACCGGGCGGGGAAAATCCATCACACCCCCGCCAATCTTCTTTTTACTTTTTACCAAATTCAATCATGGTGGGTGAAAATGGTAAGCTCTTTCTGTACCTGGATAAGATCTTTTCCGTATTCTTTGTAAAAGAGTCCGGTATCCGGCAATTTTTTATCATCCGCATCCGTGATCACCTGTGCCGCCGCAGAATGAACATCTGTAGGGATCAGTGTTTTATACTTCTCCCCGGCAAAAAAGACTCTGTCCCAATCAGCGATCAAAGCATATCTTCTCCGGGGTTTTTCCGCAGAAAGAAGATCATATCCGCAGGAAAAATCACCGGAAGGATTTTTCACACCGAAAAATTTTGCCAGCATGGGAACAATATCCAGATGACTGCTCATATCTTCATAAACTCCCGGTTTGATTCCCGGATAATACAAAATCAAAGGAGTCATCGTCTGTTCATTGTTGAAATTTGAAGAGTGCCCCAGATACCCTTTTTCATAATATTCCTCCCCGTGATCACCTACAACGACCACAATGGTATTTTTCAATAGATCCTTCTTTTGCAGAAGAGCAAAAACCTGCCCCAGACACATATCCAGATGCCGTGCGGAATTTGCCGCCCTGCGGAAGATGGCGGGAGCGTCTTTGGCACTGGTCTGCACGATATTGAAAGATTTCAGATAATCTTTATATACGGTCGCCTCTTCCGGGAAGGCGTAGGGGTGGTGGGTGGATTCAAAAAACATGAACCGCATAAAGGGTTTGCCGGAAGCAGCCCCCTCTTCAATGGAACGGAGAAGAAGTTTTATATTGCGTTGATCCCGTTCATAGGTTGCGCCGCTGGAATCGCTGTGAAGATCTTCTGCCGGAATGGTGGCAAAAATGGTCTGATCGAACTCCGGATAGGAGAATTTGCTGGATGTGATACATTTTATGGAATAGCCGTCTTCCTGCAACCATTTGATGAAAAGAGGCTCTTCCCTTGCCGCAAGAAAAGGATGCCAGTAAGAGCCGGGAATGGCATAAAACATACTGAATACCCCCTGGCGTGTTACATTACCTCCGGAATAATGTTTTTTGAATAAAACTGCCTTTTTGGCAAATTCCGCAGTTTGGGGCATGATTTCTTCTGTAAAGAGCCGTTTCGCCCAGGATTCACAGGCAAGCCAGATCACATTATAAACGGGATGATCTTTTGTGCGTTCAACAGGGTTTTGCGGATAATTTTTGATAAAATCCTCATTGGCAAGTTTCAAAATCATGGCATTCCGGGCAGGTCTTTTCAACCCCAGTTTTTTGAAAAAAGAGGCTCCTGTGGTCTTGGCATAAAAGGGGATGGAAGAGGCACTGACAAGAGGAGTGGACTGCATCATATAGTGTGCGTAGGCATAGGTAAAAATGGAGATGCAGAAAAGAACGGTCGCCACAGCAGGAAAAATGGCATAATAAAGACCTTTGGAGGGCAGAAAAAAGGTCAGGCGGGGGAAACGGAGGAAACTATACAAAAGTCCTGCATGAAAAAGGGCAAGAAGAAGGATCCCGCCGGCAAAGGAGAGGATTTCGATTGTTACAAGTCCCATGCCCTCAAAACCGCCCGGGGTGGTAAAAATATTCAGCACATGGAAATTTATATGATAACCGTACCGGAAAAATAATCCGGCATCCAGCAGTAGAAAAAGGTGTGAAGCAAAAACCGTTATAAAAATAACAGTTCCCGTAACAAGGCGGGAAAGTTTATCGCTTTTTCTTGTGCAAAACATCCCCAGAAGTGTCAATGCGATACCCGGAAGCAGATACAGAAAGGGATAGACCAGCAATGCGGGGATCATGACAAGATATGTGGCAACGCTCCATACAGGATTGTGCAGAAGAAAAAGGAACATCGTAAGAAAAAAGAGAAAATATACCGTACAGAAATAGGACGGCAGAAAGCGGAAGTCTTTTTTAAACATCATCATTTATTATTTCCTTATATTGAAATTGCAAAATCAGAAGAGGTAATTTAGCATTGCAAACAGAGTTTGTCAATAGGGAAAAATAAGTTATTGGGTATCTTTCCGAAAAAAGTGATAACATAAAGATTATCAAGCAGAAGAAGAGTTTTTATCAAAGAGATGATTTTTGTAAAAAAACTTGTTTTTTACTTTTTACATGCTATATTCAGGAAAAAGGTTTCATACACATAATAAAGGGGGGGATTATGATGACAATAACTTTACTTATTCTGGTGATCGCCGCAATTATCCTTATTACCGCATTCTGGAAGATCCATCCGCTTCCGGTATTGCTTCTGGGGGGATTTCTTTTCGGAGTATGCAATCATTACGGTTTTCTGGAAACTCTGGAGTTGCTCGCTTCCGGATTCGGCAATACGATGAAAAGTATCGGGCTTGTGATCATTGCCGGAACGGTCATCGGCGTATTCATGGAACAGCGGGGGGCATTGAAAGTCATTGCGGAAAAGATCATTTTTCTAACCGGGGAAAAACATACCCCTCTTGCCATGAGTATCATCGGCTATATTGTCTCCATCTGTATTTTTTGCGATTCCGCCTTTATTATCCTTATCGGCTTATGGAAAAAGATCGGAAAAATGGCAAAACTTCCTCTTGCTGTGGGAGCGACGGCGTTAAGTATGGGATTATTCGCCTCCCATTGTTTCATTCCGCCCACGCCCGGCCCTCTTGCGGCAATGTCCATTCTGGGGGCGGAATTCGGAAGAGTATTGCTTTTTGGCTCCCTTGCGGCTCTCGGAGCAACTTTTGCCGGATATTTTTACTCTCTTCATGCCGGGAAAAACGAAATCTTGGAGGAGCAGGAGTTACTGGAAGCAGGAAGAGATCCGGAAAAAGAAATTTCTTTCCCCTACCATTGGAGCATAGCCTTTCTTCCCATCCTGATCCCCCTTGTGCTGATTGGAGCAAACTCTTTTGCCGGAATATATAAAGAAAATCTTTCCTCTTCTTTCATAAAATTTCTGGCATGTGCCGGACATCCTGTAACAGCCTTGACCATCGGGGCATTTCTTGCCATATTTCTTATGGGGAAATGGAAAAAAAGAGAATTGTCGGCAGAGGGGCTTATGGGGAAAGCCGTACTGGAAGGAGCCAATATCCTTGTGATAACGGCATCGGGGGGAGCATTCGGAGAAGTGCTGAAAAAGGTGGATTTTGCCTCGTTTCTCCCGGAGGGGATCGGCAATATGGGGGTATTTGCCTTGCTTGTCCCCCTTGTTTTTGCTTCAGTAATGAAAATAGCCCAGGGCTCTTCCACCCTTGCCATACTTACAGCAGCAAGCGTAACGGCCCCGATGCTGGATACTCTGAATTTATCATCCCCGGAGATGCGGGCATTGGCGTGTTGTGCAGTCTGCTGCGGCGGGATGATGGTATCCCATACCAACGACAGTTTCTTCTGGGTAGTAACAAGATTTTCCGGTATGAGTGTGCGACAGGGTTTGAAACTGCAAACGGCCGGAACGCTTGTTTCCGGACTTGCGGCAACCATTGTACTGCTTCTTCTTGCATTTATTGTGTAAAGATTATGGAAAGGAATAAAAATGGAAAATATTCTTTACATTTTCAACGGCGATTGTGCTTTTGAAGCATGGAAAAATACGGTGAATGCAGAAGGGAAAGAGTTTCTCGTGTGGCGGGAAAATTATCTGGAAGGGCCTCTCTTGAACAATATTTCCCTTGAAGAATTTGAAAAAGCGCGGGCGGCATTGCTCCATACCTGGGTACCGGAATATACGGAAGAAACCTTGTATCATTATCTTCTTTCCATGGATAAAAAACTTCTTTCCCTTACCGGCAAAGATACGGTTATGCTTTATTTTGACTGCTGTATGTATGATATGGTCATGCTCTGCCGGATCTTTTCCCTTTTGCGGGAGACGGAAGCGGCTGTGTATCTGTATTGTGAAGATACGGTTCTGGGAAAGGAAAAAGAGTTGTATGAAAAAGATATCACTTCTTTCCGGAAGATGGATAAAAAAAGTATCCATCTGTATGCTTCCGCATGGGATGCCATCATACAGGGAGGGGAAGCAATCGGAAAATTCTTTTTTTCCGGTGTTGCAGAAAGTGAAAAATATCTGATGGAAGGCATGAAACGGTACGCAGAGGATCACCCTTGTGACGGCGGAATGGGAAAAAGTGAAAAAATTCTCTGCTCTCTTGTGGAAAAGGGTCATCATTCCTTCCGTGAAATCTTCCGATCCTTCAATGCCAATGAAAAATATCCCTTCATGGGCGATACCATGTGTCTGCGGCTTCTGGACAGTCTTGTGGAAAAGAAAGAATTGCAAAAAGAGGGTTCCGGCATGGAAAGTTTTTATTTCAGAAGCGATCTTTTGTCCGGTTCCTGACGGCATTTTACAAGAGAAAATACTTGAAAA
>JAGBXB010000049.1 GCA_017629515.1 Lentisphaeria bacterium
CCCATCTCACATACAATGCTTCACATTTTGCCTTTGCTTCATCAAGAGATTTCTGCAATGCGGGCAATTCTGCACCGTGTTTGGCAAAAAAGTCCGGCATCTGGAAGATCTCTTCCAGTTTCTTTACCTCCTCTTCCGCAAGCAGAATGGCTTCCTCCATTCCCTCCAACTCTTTATTTTCCGCCCAGGAAAGTTTTTTCTGCTTTTTAACCTGTACGGCAGAATTTTCTGTACTTTTCTTTGGCGCAGAAACCGGATCCGCCGGAAGTTTTGAAGCAAGAAGAAGATCTTTCTTCTGCAAATAATAATCATAATCCCCTTCCGCTTTCAAAATCTTATCCATACCTTTTTCAAAGGAAAAGATGGTATTGCACACCCGGTTGAGGAAATAACGGTCATGGCTTACCACAACAAGCGTGGAGGGATAGGCGATCAGTGCTTCTTCCAATACCCGCAGCGTAGGCAGATCCAGATCATTGGTCGGTTCGTCCAGAATAAGGAAGTTGCCGCCTCCTTTTAAGATCTTGGCAAGGATGAGACGGGCTTTTTCCCCGCCGGAAAGATATTTGACAAGCGTATTGATCCTGTCATCTTCAAAAAGAAATCTTTTGAGATACGCCCGGCAGGTGATCTTGCCGCTTCCGAAAAATACATATTCAGAATCCCCGCCCACTTCTTTTGTAAGAGTATTTTCCCCGTTAAGGGCAATACGGGATTGATCCACATAATTAAATACGACTGTATCGGCTTTTTCCACGCTCCCTGTATCCGGAGGCAATAAAGAGGTGATGACTTTCAATAAGGTGGTTTTGCCTGTGCCGTTTGCTCCGATAATGCCGATTTTCTGCGACGGGGTGAATTCATGGTCAAAGTCCCGGAAAAGTGTTTTGCCTCCAAGAGTAACTCCCACATTTTTCAAGTGAACGACCTTATTGCCCAGACGGGGGGGATCCGGAATAAGAAGATCCATATTTCCTGTGCGTTCCGGAGCCTTGATGGAAGCAATTTCATCAAATCTTTTCACTCTTCCCAGATTTTTCTTCAATCTGGCTTTCGGTGAGCGGCGCACCCATTCGATCTCCCGGCGCAGAAAAGCATTGCGTTTCTGTGTTTCCACATCCTCCGCATACTCTCTTGCTTCTTTCATTTCCAGAAAGTCCGCATAGGATCCGTTGCAGGAATAAAATTTCCCGTGATCCAATTCCAAAATCCGGCTGGCAATACGGTCAAGGAAATACCGGTCATGGGTGATAAAAAGACACGCTCCTTTATAATCCGATAAAAATTTTTCGATCCAGGAAACCGTTTCCACATCCAGATGGTTGGTCGGTTCATCCAGAAGAAGCAGCTGGGGTTCAGCAAGAAGCGCACGGCCTAAAAGCACACGGCGTTTTTCCCCGCCGGAAAGTTCGCAGAATAATTTATTTTTATCCGGGAGAAACAACTGCTGCATCATATTTTCCAGTTTGTTTTCCGGAGTCCAGGCATCGTGCAAAGTAAGGAATTTTTCCCGTTCCTCCTGCTCTTCATTTGTGCCGGTATTTTTTTCATAATCTGCAAGGATGTCCAGAACTTCTTTCAAGCCCTCCCGCAATATTTCCATACAACTCTTACTGCCCTCTTCATCCGGGAGATCCTGGGGCATATAGGCTATACGCAAACCTCTTTTTATGGTGAAATCCCCCTCTGACGGCTTTTCAAGGCCGGCAACGATCTTTAAAAATGTGGATTTGCCGCTGCCGTTGCGTCCCACAAGGGCAACGCGCTCATTTTCCCCGATGGAGGCACTTGCAGAATCAAAAAGAATCTGATTGCCGATGGCAAGGCGGAGATTTTCCACCGAATATAACAACTCTGCCATAAAATAATATTCCTGTATGTGTGTAATACTTTATCTTATATATTAACATACTTCATCTTTTTAAAAAAGCAAATTTTCTCTCTCTTTTCCATTCTGCATTTGATTTATTGAAAAAGTGTATTACTGTAATAGTAAAGTATATAAATGTAAAGATGAGGTTTTTATGAAAAATATTCTGTCAATCATTCTGTTATCCATTGTTTTTTGTGCTGCTTCCGGGCAGGAACAGGCGCAGATGCCTAAAAAAACAAGTCTCTTTTTCCGTTACGGAAAAATCCTTTCTGCCGAAGCATGCAGCAGCAAGCCGGAAATCAAGGAACCCACCCTTATTATGGCAAGAAGCAGAAATTCCGTATATGTGGAAATCATCTTCCAACCCGATAAAGGCAGATCTTTCAGTATGCACGATTTTGCCCTTGCGGATGCCTCCGGTAAAGAGTATCCCTGTATAGCCGTTGCCGAGGGGGATAACTCCTATTCCGGTATTATCTGGAATTTCCGGGATATGGACGGCGCTACCAGGCACAGAATGCTTTTTGCCGCTCCTTCCGCTGACGGGGAATTTACTCTTGTTTTCAAACTTTTTCCCTCAAAAATCAAGGAAAAAACTTTTAAATTGAAAACAGTTTCCCGCTTTTCCAAAGCTGCCGAGATCCTGAATAAAGGACAGTTGATTCTGCCTGAACCTCCTCCTCCGCCCAAGCCCCCGGAAGAACCCAAAGAAGGGGAAAAGAATGATGGTGAAAAGAAGGAAGGGGAAAAGAAAGATGGCGGTGAGGGGGCTCCCGCCGGGGAAAATCCTCCTGAATAAAAAATTATTCTGTTAAGTTTACAATGGAAGTATGGAAAACATATTTCCATTTTTTTTTATTCTTTTTCCGTACCGAATTTTTTCTTTTCAATAAATTCCAGAGGCGTACACTGACAGAATTTCCGGAAAACATGGTAAAAATGGGTGATATTCTTAAAGCCGCACTGATCCGAAATCTCTTTGATGGTAAATTTATTGAGATGCAGAAGCATACAGGAGTATCCGATACGCTTCCTCATGGCAAAATGAGAAAAACTCTCGTTCATAATGAGTTTGAATTCCTGACAGAATGTACTGCGGCTCATGGAACACGCTTCCGCTGCTCTGTCAAGAGGAATCTCACAATTCGGGTTATGCCGGATAAGTTCAAGCGCAGGAAAAATGCGGTTCCGGTTCAATTTCAGAAATTTACTTTTTTCTGCTTTTTGCGGTACAAATTTTGAATTGATGCAAAAGAGCATTTCCTGAATAAGAAGCCACTGCATGGAACGGTAGCCGCAAGGGGATTTTTTGTTCAGTTCAAGGATTTTTCCTGCAAGAGAAAGCATATCCGATTTTTCTTTCATACTTAATTTTACTTTCCTCGATGCCGCACTCTGCCGCATAAATAAGTGCCAGTCAAAATCATTGAATGGAGTATTATTCCCCAAAGCAAACATGGAAAAAGTGATCACAAGATAATGCAAGGGACTTTTTCTCATACGGTAAGCATGAGGTTCCCAGAAATTGGAGAGGAATATATCCCCGTCCCGTCCGCGGAATTGAACATCATCCAGAAAAAAGTCCGTATCTCCGGAAAGGATCATAAAGATCTGTGGATCAAAATGCACATCCCCTACCGTTCTGTTTACTTCCAGATCATTTTCATATATCCCTTCGTAGATCACAAAGGGCGTCATGTTGTCAAGACCGTGGGAAAATCTGCGGAGATTTCCCAGACTGGTCACTATGGTTCCGGGCATAATATATTCCTTTTTTTTGTTCTATCAGATAATATATCCGGAAAATCAGACAATACAAGGTACTTGAATAATATTTTTTTTATTGTATTGTATGAATAACGCTGTAAGGGGTTTATTTTATGCTTTTCTGTTCAATGGATAAAGAAAAGTGTTTTTCAAAAATCTTACGCGGAAAAGAAATCATCAACCGGAAAAATAAAGAATAAACAAAAGAAAACGAAAAAAAGGAAAATGGAAATGGAACAGAAAAAATTGAAAACAGCCGTCATCGGATTGAAAATGGGACACGCATGGGCAGTTGCCGCACATGAATTGCCCGAAACGGAATTGGTCATGGTTTATGACAAAGCCTATGATGAAAATCCCTTGATCCGGAGAAGTTTTTTTGCTGAAAAAAATATTCCTGTTGCCAAAAATGAAGAGGAAATCTATAATTCCGATGCCGATATCGTCGTTGTTGCTTCCCCTGACCATTTCCATGCGGAACAGGCTTTGAAAGCCATGTATGCCGGTAAACATGTCGCCTGTGAAAAACCCCTTGCCCCCACCGTTGCCGACTGCCGTAAGATCGTTGCCGCAGTAAAGGAAACCGGTAAATATTTTATGACCGGTCAGGTCTGCCGTTACGCACCTGCATTTAAATTGGCCAAACAGCTTGTGGACAGCGGCAGGATCGGGGAAATCACCACTCTGGAATGTGAATATGCTCACGATTATACAAAATATCCCGGCTGGGAAAACTGGCGTACTGATCCGGCCATCGGCAGAGAAGGATTTCTCGGCGGCGGCTGTCATGCTCTTGACCTTTCCCGTTTCCTTGCCGGTGATCCCGAGGAAGTTTTCTGCTACATGAACAAAAAACATCATCCGGAATGGCCCAAACCCGACAGCGGCTTTGCTGTGGCAAGATTCCCCGAAGGCGTCATCGGCAGAATTTTTGTTTCCACCGGCGTCAAACGCCCCTACACCATGCGTACTGTTATCAATGGAACCAAAGGAACCATTATCTGTGACAATACCTCCGATACCCTGCAGATCAGTGAAGAAGGTGTCTACGATACCGCCGGAAAAGTATCCTTTGCCCAGATCCCCGTACTGGTTTCCAGTCATAATGTACGCTCCGAACTGGAAGACTTTGCCAAATGTATTCTTGCCGGTACTC
>JAGBXB010000050.1 GCA_017629515.1 Lentisphaeria bacterium
GTACAACCCCTTGTGGAAAATTTTCTGATAGCTGTTGCCTACATCAATAACGCGCGTCTTTTTTACATGGATAATCCTTTTGACCCTTATTCTTTCAAGCAACTTTTCTGCTACCTTGCTCCTTATCCCGTTGTGCTGGGGTTGTCCGGAATCTACCGGACATATTGGCTGCGTACCGGAATAGTGCGTTTCTTCAAATTTTTCCTCATGTATGCACTTGCTTCCGTAATTGTGCTTGCTCTTGTGTTTTATGTCGTTATTGCGGAAAATGGATTGGACAGGGATAAAATTTCTGTTTTACGGGAATTTTACTCTTCTTTTGTCCTTTTGGGCTGTGTTTTGATTATGATGGAACGGTTTCTGCTGCATTATCTGGAAAGTGCCGGCTTCAAAATGCTGGGCGCAAGAGTGGAAGCAAGGAAAAACAAACTCAAAAATACCGTGATTTATGGCGGTGGATTGTACTGCCGGATTTTCCTCGCTTCCCAGTATTGTTCCAACGGGGAAAAAGTGGAGCGGAAAGTTCTTGGTATCATTGATGATAATCCCTCTTTGCACGGGTTGAATGTTTACGGACTGGATGTGCTGGGAAATTGTAATGATCTTTATTCCATATGGGAAAAATATAAATTTGATGAGATCGTTATTGCTCTGAAAGCCGTAACCGATGAAACAAGAAAGTTTCTTTATGATTTCGGTAAAGCACACAATATAAAGATCCGGGAATTCTGTATCATAATAAATGAATTGGAATATGATGATAATAAATCGGGAAGGGGGGAAAGATGAATGGAAAAAAGATGCCGCCTGTTGTGATCTTCTGCGGCGGAATGGGAACAAGATTGCGGGAATTGACTGAACTGACTCCAAAGCCCATGGTACAGATCGGGGAACAGCCTATTTTGTGGCATATTATGAAAAGTTATGCTGCGTTCGGTGTGAAGCGTTTTATTCTGTGTCTGGGATATAAACGGGAGGTCTTTGTGGATTATTTCCTGAATTACCGGCAGAGACGGCAGGATTTTACCATTACGCTCGGAGCTCCTTCCCATATAAAATATCTGGATATGATGGACGATGAAGCCCATTGGGAAGTCACCTGTGCCAATACCGGGTTGCGCAGTATGACAGGGTGTCGCCTTGCAAGGATCGAAAAGTATCTTCAGGAAGATGAGGAAGACTTTTTCCTTACCTATGGCGACGGACTTTCCGATGTGAATATAGCGGAACTTTATGCGTTCCATAAAAAGCAGAATTCCCTCCTTACTCTTACTGCGGTACATCCTGCCGGCAGATTTGGCGAAGTTTGTCTTGACGGCGATAAAGTAAGCAATTTTTCGGAAAAACCTCTTCAACATCAAAGCGGTTTTGTCAGCGGCGGCTTTATGGTTATGAAAAAAAGTTTCATCCGCAAATATACGGAAGACCGGGAAGATTTGATCTTTGAACACTCGCCCATGCAGAATGCCGCCAATGATGGCAATGTTGCCGCTTACAGGCACGAAGGGTTCTGGCAGTGTATGGATAATCCCAGAGAATATGTTCTTTTGAATAAATTGTGGGAAAAAGGGGATGCCCCCTGGACAAAATACTGGAAATAAAAGAGGTACAGAACGGCAATGTTTGATGGCGTGTATGAAGGGAAACGGGTGCTTGTAACAGGCTCCACCGGTTTCAAGGGTGTGTATTTATCCTGTTTCCTGCAAAAATTGAAAGCGGAAGTATTGGGGATCGCTCTTCCCATGCCGGAATTATCTCTTTACAATATTTGCCGTAAAGAAAAATCTTTTTCCACTCTCTTTTGTGACATCCGGGAGAAAGAAAAACTGGAAAAGATCCTGAAAGAGTTTCAGCCGGAAATCGTGTTTCACCTTGCTGCACAAAGTCTTGTAAAGAAAAGTTATACTGAACCTGTGGAAACCTTTTCCACCAATATTATGGGGACGGTAAATATTCTGGAATGTTGCCGGAAGTGCGAAAGTATCCGCTCCATCATCGTTATAAGCAGCGATAAATGCTATGAAAACAGAGAGACTTTCACCGCCTGTAAAGAAAGTGATCCCATGGGGGGATATGATCCTTACAGTGCTTCCAAAGGATGTACGGAAATCGTGACTTCCGCTTACAGAAGAAGTTTTTTCCCCATTGAAGAATATGGAAAAAGTCACCATGTACTTCTGGGCAGTTGCCGGGCAGGAAATGTGATCGGCGGCGGTGATTACGCGGAAAACCGGCTTATTCCGGATCTTGTCCGGGGTACATTGGAAGAAAGGGAGACGATTTTAAGAAATCCCGCCTCCATCCGCCCCTGGCAGCATGTTTTTGAACCGCTTTCCGGTTATCTTGCACTTGGAGCGAAATTATATTCCGGAGAGAAAGACTTTGCCGAAGGCTGGAATTTCGGCCCCGGTGCAGATCAGAATATAAGTGTGGGGATGGCTTCTTTGCTTTTGCAGAAATACTGGGATAAAGTCAGAATAAAAGAGGTACAGGAAAAGACTTTGCAGCATGAAGCGGGACTTCTTTTTCTTGACAGTTCCAAAGCCGGGGAAAAATTGCAATGGAAAAGCACATGGAATATTGAAAAAACATTCCAAATGACAGCGCAATGGTATTCCTCCTACCATGAAAAGGGAATAAATCTGCTGGAAGAACAGTTGCAGGAATATATTTTTGATGCACAGAAAGAGAATATTTTATGGAGTATCAAGTGAAAGAAAATAAGGAAAAACTGGATACGTTGAAAGAAGAGATCTTTCAGAAAGTGAAGGAATATTATTTTCTTGCCCATGAAGAGAAAAAAAATACTCCTTTTGAGCCGGGAAAAAGTAAAGTAAATTATGCAGGAAGAGTTTATGATGAAAAGGAACTCCTCTTTCTGACCGATTCCGCATTGGAATTTTGGTTGACCCACGGACGGTATTCCCGGAAGTTTGAAAAAGAATTTGCAGAATATTTGCATGTGAAATTTGCTTACCTTGTCAATAGCGGTTCTTCCGCGAATCTCCTTGCCTTTATGGCTCTTACTTCCCCGTTGCTGGGGGAAAAAAGAATAAAAAGAAATGATGAGATCATTACGGTAGCCTGTTCCTTTCCCACAACGGTAGCCCCGATCATTCAGTACGGGGCGATCCCTGTTTTTGTGGATGTGGAAAAAAATACGGCAAATATAGATTGTTCTCTTCTGGAAAAGGCATTGACTTATCGAACAAAAGGGGTGATGATAGCTCATACTCTGGGCAATCCCTTTGATCTGGAAAAAGTTTCCGCTTTCTGTAAAAAACATGATCTTTTCCTCATTGAGGATAATTGTGATGCGCTGGGCAGTTCCTTTGATGGAAAATTGACCGGCACATGGGGGGATATCGGCACATCCAGTTTCTATCCGCCCCATCACATGACAATGGGGGAGGGCGGGGCAGTATATACTAATGACCCGCTTCTGGGGAAAATATTGCTTTCCATGCGGGATTGGGGAAGAGAGTGTTCCTGTCCCTCCGGCGTGGATAATTTCTGCGGAAAAAGATTTACAGGGAAATTCGGTTCTCTGCCTGTGGGGTATGATCATAAATATGTTTACAGCCATTTCGGGTATAATCTGAAAGCCAGCGATATGCAGGCGGCAATAGGTTGTGTCCAGTTGGAAAAACTGCCGTATTTTACGGCGAAGCGGAAAGAAAATTTCCAGTATCTTTATGAACATGTAAAAGATCTGCCCGGATTATCTTTTTTTGAAAAGTATGATAAAAGCGATCCCTCCTGGTTTGGATTTCTGATCATTGTGGAAGATACAGAAAAGATGAACCGTAATGATTTGGCGCAGTATCTGGAAAAAAATCAGATCCAGACAAGAAATCTTTTTGCCGGAAACATTGTGAAACACCCTTGCTTTACAACTTTGGAAGAGGGGAAAGATTACCGGATCTCCGGCAGCCTTGTGAATACGGATGATTTGATGAATAATGCCTTATGGATTGGCGTATATCCCGGCATGACGGAAGAAAAACTTTCTTTTATGGTGCAAAAGATCCGGGAATATGTATTCAAATGACTTGAAAAAACAGAAAAGAACGGTATATTAAGAGAAATTTTTTTGGAGAGATGGCTGAGTGGTCGAAAGCGACGGTCTCGAAAATCGTTACAGGAGCAATCCTGTCAGGGGTTCAAATCCCCTTCTCTCCGCCATTTTTTTGCAAAAAAATGGCGAACGAAGCCGCA
>JAGBXB010000051.1 GCA_017629515.1 Lentisphaeria bacterium
AATTTTGATTTTTTTTTGATTTATTTTCAAAAGAAAGGGAAAACGGGGGGGAAATGCGTAAAAAAAAGAGTTTTATGCCATGAGCCCCGGCTGTCAGGGGGAAAGTAAAAGGAAAAATAAGATATTATTATATCAAGACATCTTTTTCCGGTTGAAAAAATACAGGATGATGATATATTATTATAATAGAGGTAATTTCAAAAGTCCTCAAAAGTCAGAAAGGTTATTGACTTTGTCCTGCAAAAGGAGCATTTTCGGCTGTTGCCACAGAGGGCAGCAGCCTCCGGTTACCTTTTGCATGACTTTGTCTCTATTCCATTCTTTTGTTTCGGATGACTTTTGAAATTACCTCCATAAACCGGATAAAAGAACCAATACAACAAGGAGAACTCATATTATGAAAAAAGTATTGATCCCCACCAAACTTGACAAAGTAGTTGCCAAGATCCTTACCGAAGGCGGCTTTGAAGTCGTGCAGATCCCTGTGACCCCTGAAAAAGGTGTTCCCGAACTTGCCAGAGAAAACTCTGATGCGGAAGTTGTTATTGTCCGCAGCGAAAAAGTTCCTGCTGAAGTTATTGATCTTCTGCCCAATCTGAAACTTGTTGTCCGTGCCGGTGCCGGTTTTGATAATATCGATACCAAATATGCAAGAAGCAAAAATATCGATGTGATGAATACTCCCGGAGCCAACTCCAACGGCGTTGCCGAAGAAGTTGTGGCTCTTGCTCTTGCCGCCTACCGTAAAGTAGTTCCCGCCGACATCTCCACAAGAGAAGGCAAATGGGAAAAATCCAAATTCCTGGGCCGGGAAATCACCGGTAAAACTGTCGGTATCCTGGGACTGGGTCACATCGGTAAACTTCTGGTGAAACGCCTTTCCGGTTTTGAAGTCACCGCTCTTGCCTATGACCCCTTCCTTTCCGAAGAAAAAGCAAAAGAATGCGGAGTAACTCTTGCTTCTCTGGAAAAAATCTTTTCCGAAGCAGATATCATCAGTCTGCACATGCCTGAAAATGATGCCACCCGCGGTATGGTCAATAGCAAACTTCTTTCCCTGATGAAACAGGGTGCAATGCTCATCAACTGCGCCCGTGCCGGTATCATCAATGAAGATGATCTGCGTGCCATCAAAGCGGAAAAGGAACTCATTTTCTGTAACGATGTTTACAAAAAAGATGCTGAAGGCCCCAAGAGTGTTGCCGATATCGCCGATGTGATGCTCCCCCACCTGGGCGCAAATACAAAAGAAGCCAACTTTGTTGCTGCCAAACGCGCCGCAGAACAGACTGTCGCCTACTTTGCTGCCGGTGATACTTCCTGCGTTGTCAATAAGTGATCCGGAAGCCTTTTTGAGAGGGAGGGAAAAGAGAGCCTTTCCTCTCAAAACAAAAGCGCGATATGATCAGAAAATTATCTGAAAGACTGTCTTTTACAGCATGTGTGCCGGAAGGGTCTTCTTCCGGTACGCATGTTTTTTTATCTCTGGGTTCCAATCTGGGAGATAGAAAAAAGTTTTTGGAGGAGGCACTTTTTCTTTTGCAGAAAAATCAATTTTTTATTGTGCAGAATTCCTCCATTTATGAAACAAGTCCCGTCGGCTGTGAAGAGGGGGCGGCTTCTTTCTATAACATCGTTACAGAGGGAATATGGGACAGTGATGCCTTTGCTCTGCTTGCCTTGTGCAAAAAAATCGAAACAGAATTGGGGCGTCCGGCAGATCATGCTCACTGGGTATCCAGAAATGTGGATGTGGATATTATCTTTTTCGGAGAGGAATTGATCCATACTCCTGTATTGACTGTACCTCATCCTCTGGCAAAAGAAAGAGCATTTGTTCTTGCTCCCCTTGCGGAGATCGCTGCGGAAAGGATTTTTCCGGGAAGAAAGGAAAGCTGCCGGCAACTCCGGGAAAGGCTTGAACAGGAGACTAAGGCATAGAAAAATGCTTTTTATCCCCTTTTTTTTTGCGTTTTCTTGCCGTGGGGAGCAGGATGAACCTTGATTTTTTATGGAATGCGTATAGATTATTCCACGATAGTGTGAATACATAATACAGGAGGAATCGGAAATGATGAAAAAAAGTTATTTTTCCGTAATAATTGTTTTGAGTTTTCTTGCGGGGCTTTTTCTTACTCCGGAAGTGGAGGGAAAGGAAAAGAAAGCAAAAACTTTGAAGATCGCCGTAGTCAATATGGATACACTTTTTTCCAATTACCATAAAACCGCCATTGAAGAGGCAAAATTGCAGAAACAGACGGAGATCTATCAGGAATATGCCGGACAGCTTGCGGAATCTCTGAAAAAATTGCGTGCGGAATTCATTACTTTGCGCGATGCCTCCCAGAATGCGGCTCTTTCCGCTGCTGAACGGGAGAACCGCAGACTGAATGCGGCAGATAAATATAATCAGTTTATGGCAAAAGAGAGGGAACTTAAGGAATATTCCCGTACAAAACAGGCGCAGTTGCGTGATGAACAGGATAAAATGCGTCATGCCATCCTTTCCGACATCAAAAAAGTCATCTCCTCCAAATGTCAGATGGAGGGGATCGACCTTGTGCTGGATCAGGGGGCGAGAACTCCCGGAGACATCCCCTCACTGGTGTATGCTTCCAGCGCGCTCAATATAACAAATGACATATTGAAAACTTTGAATCTGGGATTGAAAAAGCCCGCCGGAAAAACAAAAATGAAATGAAATATATTTTATAAGGAGAAAACAGTATGAAAGAAATTATTATGACTGCCGGAGAGATCGCGGAAGCTGTAAAAGGAACAGTAAAAGGCGATGCCGCAAAGGTTGTGAAAAGCGTGAACTCTCTGAAACTTGCCACCACAGAAGAAGTCTCTTTTTTAAGCAGTCCCAAATATCTGAAACAACTGGAAAGTACGAAAGCGGGTGTCATTCTTGTCAGTAGGGAACAGAATTGTGAACCTGCGGAAAACCAGACATTCATCCTTTGTGAAAATCCGGATAAAGCATTTACCGTTCTCTGCAATATGTTTGCACCCGATCCGGTTTCCTGGGGTTCCGGGATCCATCCTACTGCCTATGTGCATCCTACTGCAAAAATCGGCGAGGGAACTGTTATCGGAGCCAATGCCGTTGTGGAGGAAGGTGCTGTGATCGGAAAAAATACGGTGATCGCTCCCTGCGTCTATGTGGGCCACTTTGTGGAAATCGGCGACGAATGTCTCATTTACCCCAATGTTTCCATTATGCGTTATTGCCAGCTTGCAGATAAAATCATTCTGCACGCCGGGGTGACCATCGGTGGTGACGGGTTCGGTTATACACCCACCTTTACCGGACTGAAAAAAGTCCCCCAGAACGGGATCGTACGCATTGAAAGCAATGTGGAAATCGGTGCAAATTCCACCGTTGACCGGGCAAGATTCGGCAGAACCTGGATTAAAAAAGGTGTGAAAATAGACAACTTGGTGCAGGTCGCCCATAACGTTATCGTCGGGGAAGGTTCTGTCCTTATCGCCCAGTGCGGTATTGCCGGAAGTTCCGAGATCGGCAGGGGGGTAACGGTTTCCGCCCAGTCCGGAGTGAATGGACACATCAAACTGGGCGATGGCTGTACCATTGCCGGTGCTTCCGCTGTTCAGCATACCACTGCTCCCGGTGTTACCTTGATCGGTATGCCTGCGGAACCCAGAGTGGAATTTGTGGAAAGAATGCTTCTGCCCCGTAAAATGAAACGCGTGACAGATAAAATCAAAGAACTGGAAGAGAAAATCGCTCTTCTGGAAGAAAAACTGGGAAAATAAAATTTCCCGGACTTCTTTTCAGCATATTCTGCAATAATGGTTATCGCGGGAAAAAAAGTTTTTGTTACCGGTGGCGGCGTCCGGGTGGGTGCCGCCATCGTCCGTGCCTTTGCTGCAAAGGGGGCGCGTCTTGTCATCCATTGCAACAACAGCAGGAATGAAGCGGAAGAGCTGCTTGAAAGTATCGGCGGCAGGGAAAAGGGGCACACTCTCTTTGCCTTTGATCTTACGGATAAAAATTTCCGGGAGAAAGGGAAAAATTTTGCGTCATTAAAAGAGTGTCTGGCAGAGTGTGATGTACTTATCAACAATGCCTCCTGTTATTACAGGAAAGATCTTTTTCAGGAATCCATGCAGGAAATTTCTTTACAGTTTGAAGTCAATTTCTTTGCGCCTGTTTTTCTTATGAAACTTTTTGCGGAAAATGCAAAAGATGGAGCAAGTATCGTAAATATTCTTGATCAGGGCATTTTCAAAACGGATCCAAAGGCATTTTCCTATGCTTTATCCAAAAAAGCTCTTGCAGAGGCAACAAAAAGTGCCGCATTGACATTTGCCCCCCGTATCCGGGTGAACGCTGTTGCCCCCGGTCCAATGATCCCGCCGGTGGATATGCCCTTTTCCACCATGGAAAAAAGTATTTCTTCCATTCCTCTGAAAAAAGCCGTTGCTCCGGAAGATGTGGCATCTTCCTGTGTTTTTCTTTCTGAAAATTCCTCCATGACCGGGGCGATCCTTACGGTGGATGGCGGCTTGAGTCTTGCCTGAAATGAAGTAAAAAGCGATTTTTGCGACATTAAATGATATTATACAGCAGAAGAAATGCTGCAATCAGCTTTTTCTTTCTGTTTACCCGGTCTTGAAAATAATGGAAAAAAACGTTGAAAATGGTTTTGAACAGGCAAAAATGAGGGAAAAAACAAAAAAAACGGTGTTTTTTCAATATTGCACTTGAAATATAAGCAATAGTGTGCTTATTTACCGTAAATGAAAATTTTATGCACCCCGAAACAGTAAAGGGAACATTATGGCAAAATATTATTCTAAAAACCACGAATGGGTCTCCGTGGATGGAGACGAAGCGGTAATCGGAATCTCTTCTTATGCGGCAGAATCGCTGGGGGACATCACCTATGCGGAAATCCCGGAGGAAGGGGTGGATCTTATTGTGGGGGATGCTGTCGGCGTGGTGGAATCCGTAGGGGAATCCAGAGATGTGTATTCTCCCATCAGCGGAACCGTGATGGAAGTCAATACTCTTCTGGAAGATGATCCCGGTCTTGTTTCAATAAGTCCCGAAGGAAAGGGATGGTTCTGCAAACTGGATAATATCGACCTGGATGAGTTGGAAGAACTCATGGATGAAGCTGCCTACGCAAAATATCTGAAAACTCTTTAAGCCGTCTGACAGCGGAAATACCCTATGACAGAACAGGAAATCAAATCTTTTATCGCCGAAAAAGTACCCGAAGGCAATTCTTTATCCAAAATCCAGGATATGTTGAAAAGCCAGGGTGTGAATATTACATTTATGGAATTGCGTCTCATTGCTTCCGAATTGGAAAGCGGACTCTGGAAAAAAGAGGATGCCGAAAAAGAGGCGGAAAGAAGCAAAGCCGATCAGGCTGCGGTTATGGCTGCTTCCCGTAATGCAAATGCCGGGGCAGATTATCCCGCTCCCGGGGCCGAAAACGGCGCAATGGCACCGGGGATGGGGCGCGGCATGGGCAGACCTTCTGACATGCCCGCAGAGCCTTATGAAGACGGTGCGGAAGAGGAATATGCCTCCAACGCTTCTGCTGCAGCACAGGATGCGGAAGAAGTTCCCGCTCCTGCCCCTGCCGGGGAGGAAAATACCCCGTCTTCCGGTACAACAGTGGAATTAAGTCCCATTGCCCGTCCCGGCGCAGTAGCCTCCGGAACGGTGAAATTCGGTTCCGGTGTGACGGCGGACTGGGTACTTGACCGTACCGGCAGGATCGGGTTGGATAATCCCACTGGAAGTCCCACTCAACAGGATATTCAGGAATTTCAGATGGAATTGCAGAAACTTTTTGCCCGCTGAAAATTCTTCCGGCGGATAATGAAAAAAGGGCTGTTGCAAAACAGCCCTTTTTTTTGTACGGATAAGTACGGATGTGTACGGTGAAGCCGGATGGGATTTTTTTCTTACTTCAAAGTTTCCAGCAGTTCTTCCGTTGTAATAGCGGCAGTTCCCAGTTTTGCCACGACAATCCCAGCGGCATAATTGGCGATCTCTGCTGCGGAAACCGGATCAAATCGGTTGACCGCAAGCGCAAGCGTGCTGGCAGTTATAACCGTATCGCCTGCACCGCAAACATCAAAAACCTCTTTTGCCCGGGTGGGGATATGGGTCATTTTTCCATCCGGAGCGAAAAGAGCCATTCCCTGTTCCGCCAATGAGATGAGGAGATATTCCACCTGCCACTCTTTACGGATGAGTTCCGCCACGGAAGAAAGTTCTTTTTCATTAAACTTTTCACCGGAACTTTTTATTCCTGCAAGTTCAAAAGCCTCACTTCTGTTGGGCTTCATCATTGTAAGGTTGGTCAAGCGCATGGGATTGCGGGGGTTGGGGTCAAGAGTAACGGGAATATTTTTTGCGTTGGCAAGATCAAGGATCTCCTGGGCAAGAGATTGTGAAAAAAGCCCCTTTGCATAATCTTCCAGGATGATGGCATCCGGAGGATTATTTTCAAGAAGAAACTGCACCTTTGCAAAAAGTTCTTTCCTGATCTCTTCCGAAATTGGGGCAGTCAACTCTTCATCAATGCGCAGCAGCTGCTGGGAACCAGCCATCACCCGCTGTTTTTTCACGGTGGGACGGCTTGCATCAATAACAAGACCGGAACAATCCACATGATCCGCAAGAAGCAGTTTTTTAAGTTCCTGACCGGTATGATCGCCTCCGATGATCCCGAATGCAGAAGCCTTTGCCCCCAGAGAAACCAGATTGCGCATCACATTGGCGGCTCCGCCGGGACAGCAGGACGTTTTCACAGTATGAACGATAGGCACCGGGGCTTCCGGAGAGATCCTGCTTACTTTACCCCAGGTATAGGTATCCAGCATAAGATCACCGATGACGGCAATATGTTTTCCTGCAAAATTTTTTACTGTTTCCCCGAGTCGGATAAATTTTTCCTGCTGCATATATAGACCCTTTATCTTTATTTTACACTTCCATCAGATAATATAATTGTTTTTTTACAAAATTCAAACTTACAGCCTTGACAATTTTGCTTCTTTGCAATAAAGTAATGGAAAAGACGGCGTTTTTCCTTGTGAATGAGGAAAAAATGACAAAAAGATACAGGAAAGCGAAAGGAGAAATCATGGCAGTAAAAAAAATCCCATTCCGCCCGGTAAAGGTGAAAACAGAACCCAATATTTCTCTTTATGACAGAAATGTGAAAGATACATGGCGGGTTTTTGTCATTATGTCCGAACTTGTGGAATCCATGGATACCCTGGGCGATTATCAGGCTCTTGTCCCCATTTTCGGCTCTGCCCGTACAAAAAAAGAGGATCCCTACTATAAAAGTGCGGAAAAACTTGCTTCCATCCTTGTGGAAAACGGTTATGGCGTCATGTCCGGCGGCGGGCCGGGGATCATGGAAGCTGCCAATAAGGGGGCTGCGGAAGCCGGGGGCGTTTCTGTTGGATTGAATATTGAACTGCCCTTTGAACAGCAGCCCAATCCTTATCAGAATGTGAAACTGGATTTCCGGTATTTCTTCTTACGGAAAGTCTGCTTTATGAAATATGCCGTTGCTCTTGTGGCATATCCCGGCGGGTTCGGTACGATGGATGAATTTATGGAAGTATTGACTCTCATCCAGACCCATAAGACCAATCGTATCCCCCTGGTGCTTGTAGGGAAAAAATTCTGGACGCCTTTGATCAAATGGTTTAAAAATACTCTTCTTGCGGAAGGAATGATCTCTCCGGAAGATCTGGAACTTTTCAAGGTCGTGGATTCTCCGGAAGACGCTTATAAATATATCGAAAGATTCCATAATGCAGTGGGAGTAAGAGGTACAGAAAAATGATTGGAAAAGCCCATCGGGAAACTGAAAAACTTGTAATTGACCCACTGTATTCTTCTGAAAAGTTTCTGCCGGAAAAGCCCTCTCCCCCTCCGGGCCAATGGCTCTATTTCCCCTATGACAGAGAAGCCTTTCTTCTGGAAAAAATGGTACGGGAAAAAGATGAAGCAAAACTGAAAGTCGGCTATACCCAATTCCGTAAAACGCCTGCGGAAAAAGCCTTTTTTCAATGTGATGTGGTCAAGGGGGAAAATCTGTCTTTCAAGGCGACAGGTTCTGTTCAGGTGTTTCTCAATGGGAAAAAGATATTGGAAAAAAGTGAAAGAAAAGAAAAATATACTTTCCTTATCCCGGAAAACGGAAAATTGGTCATTTTGTTATATTGCAGTGATATAACTTGTAATATCCCCTCTCTTTTTGCAGAGGAAAATTTCCAGAGGTGGAAAATATCTTCTGATGGTATTTCTTACATTTCTCCTGTAAACCATTCTCCATTATATGACGGGAATGCACCCCATTTTGCCCAACAGGAAAAAGTCATGCTTCTTGGAGAGAAACTCACGCAAAATGTATGGGATGCAAAAAGAGAACTTTTTGCATATATCCATATATCCTGCAACGAACAGAGCAGGCCGTTTCTTTATATGGGCGAAAGTATTGCCGAAATGAAAAACCGTAAGGGGGAGGATGAGGAACAGACAAGAGAACTGATCCGCCTTGCCCCTGGAAAGTGGAGAAGTAAAGTATTGCTTGCTTTCCGGTATGTGCAGATAGAAAATGCTCCGGAAGCGGAAATACATTTTGAAGCGGAATTTCAAAGTCTCTGTTACCGGGGCGCATTGTTCGTGGAGGGAAGGGAAACTTGGAACCGCATCTGGCTGCAAAGTTGTTATACCCTGCGTCTCTGTATGAAAAATTTTCTTCTGGACGGGATCAAAAGAGACAGACTGCCCTGGGCGGGGGATCTTGCTGTATCTCTTCTGGGAAATGCTTTTTCTTTTGCGGAAAAAGATATTGTGAAAGATACTCTTTGCGTACTTGGCGCAGTAAGTATAAAGGAAGCCCATGTCAATTCCATCATAGATTATTCTTTGTGGTTTCTTATCAATCACGAATATTTCCAGTTGTATTATTCTGACAGGGAATTTCTTTTGCAGGAATATCCCCGCATAAAAGAAACTCTGGAAATATTGCTGGATTCCAGAGATGAAAATGGATTCCTTGCCGCGGATCCCCGGAAAGTCTGGCTTTTCATTGACTGGGTAAACGGGGAAAAATTCACGGCTTTACAGGTGATTTTTTTCCGGGCTCTTCTTGCAGGAAAATTCCTTGCTCTCCTTGCCGGGGAAAAAGATTTTGCCGCCCGGATGGAAAAGGAAGCATATATCCTTGCCGGAAAAATCAAAGAATGTGCCTACGATGCAGAAAAGGGATTGTTCACCGCTGCCCCGGGGAAAAAAGAATATACAAGACACCCCAATCTCCTTGCGGTGGATTTTGGACTCGTCTCCGGAGAGGAGGCAGAGAAAATAGCCCGGCATCTTGCCGGAAATGAATTGCCCAAAGTGGGAACTCCTTATATGTCGGTTTTTGAAGTCATGGCTCTTTTCAAGGGCGGAATGACAAAAGAAGCCTTTGAAAAATTCGATGCCATCTGGGGCGGTATGCTCAAAGAGGGGGCAACGACTTTCTGGGAGGGATTCGATCCGGATCACAAAGGAGAGGAGCATTATGTTTTTTATGGAAGACCTTACGGGAAAAGTCTCTGTCACGCATGGGGAGCGGGACCGGCTTTTCTTCTGCCGCAAATGCTTTTCGGTATAGAAGTCATAGAGTGTTCCTGGAAAAAATTTTCCCTTTCCCCCATGCCCGGCGTTACCGGAAGTATCGAAATCCCCACTCCTTTTGGAAACATTCAAATAGAGTGTGTTGACGGGGTAATCACATATTTATCCTGTCCGGAAGAGTGCGAAAGAGTATAAAAAACAGAAGTTTTCCGGAAAAGATCTTTTATCTTCTTCCGAATCTTCTTTCCAATTCTTTTTTGGTAATGTTCAGGATGGTGGGTCTGCCGTGGGGACAGGCAAAAGGCTGTTCGCAGGCGGCAAGAAGTTGTAAAAGATGCAAGGCCTCTTTTTCCGTGATCCGGTCATTGGCTTTTATGGCTGCTTTACATGCTGCCATGGCAATTCTGTCCAGATCACGCTGGTGCATACCCGGAGCATGTTCTTCCAGAGCGGCAAGGGAAAGCATTTCCTTAAATATCCTTCCGGCATCTGCCTGACTCATGGAGGAGGGAATGGCGTTGAGTTTTACCGTATTCATCCCGAACTCTTCCGCTTCATACCCCAGAAGGGCTATATACCGGGCATTACGGGATAAAAATGCTGTATCACTGCGGGAGAGTTCAAGAGTAATGGGCAGAAGCAGCTTCTGGGAAAGAGTATTCTGCGCGTCTTTCAACAGTTTTTCAAAAAGTACTCTCTCATGGGCGGCATGTTGATCTATGACCACAAGTCCATCCTGCCCTTCCGCAAGAATGTAGGAATCGGAATATATGCCGATATAACGCAGCCCCAGAGGTGCATTTTTTCCGGCAGGATCAGCGGTCTCTTTTTTCTCTTTTTCTTCCTCAAAACCCGGCAGGGAAGCGGCACTTTGCAAAGGAACTTTCCCGGCAACAGGTTCATAATTCACAAGAGCGGAAAACATGATCTCTTTGAATCGGAGTTCCTCCATTCTGCTTTCTTCCGTATCAAGTGTTTTAACAGAACTTTGTTCCCCTTTCTGCCAGGGGGCAGGGGGGATATTGCGTAAAAGTTTTTTGGTTCCTGTAATATTTTGCAGTGCTTCTGCCAATTCTTTTTCCGCTTCCGGATCATGGATATGGGGCGGAAGAGGTTCTTCCTCCCGTTTCCGGGAAGATACGGATGAACCGGGGAAAGTATATTTTTTCTGTAAAGAAGAAAACTCCACTTCCTCCTGCGGCGGGAGATCCTCAAAACCCAGCATCGCCCGTTCTGCCGCACGCAGAGAAGTACTTACCGCATTGCGTACCACACTTGTCACTTCATAATCACTTAAAAAGCGCACCTCTCTTTTGGCAGGATGCACATTCACATCCACCAGATGAGGGTCCATGGTGATATAAAGGACGCATGGGGGATATTTTCCTTTCTCCAAAGTCGGTCCGAACCCCTCTTTGATCCCCCGGTAAATGGCATTGGATTCCACCGGACGGGCGTTGACAAAAAGCCGCTGTTCACTGCGGCTGGACCGGGTACAGGAGCGTTTGGCGATGAAGCCGGAAACGCGGATATTCCGTTCTGTAAAGGCAAGGGGAAGCATATTTTCCATGTATTCTTTGCCGAACAGTTCCCGGAGACGGTTGGATATATCAGGGGAAGCGGAACTGGAAAAAAACAGTTTCCCGTCAAAGGAAAGATCAAAGGCTACATTGCTGTGGGCAAGAGCGGTATTGATGAGCATTTCCGCAATATGCTTTTCTTCTGTGGCATTTTTTTTCAGGAATTTTTTTCTTGCAGGTGTATTGAAAAAGAGATCCCGTATGGTTATTTCCGTTCCCGGCGCACAGCCGGACGGGGTACTGTGGATCATTTTTCCGCCCTCAATAAGAGTTTCCACCCCCTCCGGAGAATTTTTCTGCCTTGTACGCAGAACTACTTTTGCAACAGAAGCGATACTGGGGAGTGCTTCACCGCGGAATCCCAGAGAGGTGATGGAATCCAGATCTTCTTCCGTTTTGATCTTGCTTGTGGCATGGGGTTCAAAGCATAAAAGTGCGTCATCAGCATCCATGCCGCATCCGTCATCACTTACAGAAATAAGGGAGACGCCCCCGCCGCCGATACGGATGCTGATCTTACCGGAACCTGCATCCAGAGAGTTTTCAACAAGTTCTTTGAGAACCGAAGCGGGTCTTTCAATAACTTCCCCGGCTGCGATCTTATTATAAATTTTTTCGGAAAGAAGATTTATCGAACTCATTTTACTTTCCCCGCTGTATTACTTTCCGGTGTCATACTATCGGCTGTTTTTGCTTTCTGAAAATCCTTTTTTGCTTTTTCCAGAATTTTTATAAATTCCGGCGTCTGGCGTATGGCGTTGAAATTTTGATCCCGGGAGAGAAATAAAATCCTGTGGCCGAGAAGTTCATAAGATTTTTGGAAATAGATAAGAGCATTTTTTCTGTCGCCGCTTCTGGCATACATGCCGGCAAGATTGAATATGGCAGAGACCGAAGAGGGATCGGATTTCAAAAGTTGATGTAAAGTGGAAATGGCTTCATGGTATCTTTTCTGCTTGGCAAGGGCAGCACTTAAATTATTCATGGAAACGGGGTCTTCCGGCGCAAGATAGACCTGCTGACGGAAGACTGCTTCCGCTTCTTTATACTTTTCCTGATAATACAGTACTTTCCCCAGTAAAGCATAGATTTTTACATTTCTTCCGTGAAAAACAAGTGCTGTACGCAATCTGTCCTCCGCGAGAGGAAAATCCCCGTTTTCCATATCCTGGCTGGCAAGGAAAAGGACTTTTGCAGGGTCCTGATCTTTCCAGATATTTTTTGTTTTCTCCTGTTCGAGCTGTTCTTTTTCCGGAATGTGCGGCTGGAATGGACTCATGCTTTTTCTTAAATGCAGACGGATGGTTTTTCCGTTGAAATCTGTTTTTGCAGGAGTTCCGGAACTCTGCTGCGTCTGTTCTTTCAAAATATTGATTGCCCAGGTTCCTCCTACGATCAGGGCGGCAAAGATCATAAGAAAGATCAGCCTTTTATACATGTGTTTCTTATTCTGTTTTTCCGTCATACTTTTTTCTCCTGCTGCTGCATGGCTTCCTCTGTATAAAAACAGGCGCAGAAATGATTGGGAAAGACCTCTGACAAGGGTGGGGGGACTTCCTGTACGCATTTCTCATTTTCTTTCAGACAACCTTTCAAAGTGCATCTGTTGCAGAAACGGCAGCCTTCCGGATAATCCGCCGGCATGGGAACTGTCCCCGGAATGGTTTGCAGACACCCTTTCTTATTTCCCAGAACAGGAACTGCCGCAAGAAGTGCTTTTGTATAAGGGTGCAGAGGATTTTTCATAAGTTCTTCCGCTGTGGCATATTCTACGATCCTGCCTGCATACATCACTGCCACTTTATCTGCAATTTCCGCAACCAGCCCGAAATTGTGGGTGACAAGAATGATCGCCATATCCCGTGTGTGTTTAAGTTCCAGCAATAATTCCAGGATCTGGGCCTGGATCGTTACATCCAGTGCGGTCGTCGGCTCATCGGCAACAAGGATGGAGGGGGAACTTGCCAAAGCCATGGCGATCATCACTCTCTGCTGCATACCGCCGGAAAGTTCATGGGGATACCTTTTCACTCTGTCCGCCGGATCGGGGATCCCCACCTGCCGGAGGAGTTCCTCCGCCAGTTTGTAGGGTTCGGGAGTTTCCGGAGAGTGCAGGAAAATGGCCTCTGCGATTTGATCGCCGACAGTAAAGACCGGATTGAGGGACATGGCGGGTTCCTGAAAAATATAGGCAATCTCTCCGCCTCTGACTTTCCGCAATTCTTTCCGGGATAATTGCAATATATTCACTTTTTCTCCGGAACGCTTTTCCAGAAGGATCTCGCCGGAAAGGATCTTTGCAGGAGGCTCCGGCAGAAGTTTCGCAAGAGCCATGCAGCTTACACTTTTTCCGCAGCCGCTTTCCCCCACAAGCGCAAGGATCTCCCCTTTTTCAAGAGAGAAACTCACCCCTGAAACCGCCGGAAGGAGTTTTTTCTCCCCTTGAAAACTTATATGGAGATCATTTACTTGCAGAAGTGACATAAGAACTTTTTTCCCTTTCACCGGGTAATATAGCGTTTTTCCTGCCCTGTGTCAACTTTTTTTTCTTATTTTTCTGCGGGAAAAAGAGCAATATGGGAAAGAATGGGAAATTCTTCCCCTTTTCCTCTGGTAAATGTGAGTGTATATTCTTTTCCGGAAGCAAGGGGAAGTGTAAAGAAATCATCTCCGGTAATGGTGAAAAATTCTTTTGCCCCACCATTTACTGTAAGGGCAAAGTTGCCTTTCCCTTTCAGTTTCAGGATATGAGGCATATTTTCTTTCCCGTTCATTACAACTTGCAATGTGCCGTTGGGGAATACCTGATTGCCGATGATCCGGCATACCGTACCATTTTCCAATACAGAATGACAGGCGTGCATGAATCTTTCACATCTCCATTCATCTGTAATGCCGCCGGGGATGAGCTGATCGCATGCTTCTGCCGTTTCCGGCAATGTTCTTGCTTTATATTCCGCCTCATATTCTTCCAGAAGCATGGTGCAGAGGGCGGAAAGGGGGGCGGGGTAGACTTGCAGAATATCTTTTCTTACATCAAAAAGTCCTCTGTCCAGACCGTTGAAGAAACTTTCCTGCCGGGTTTTTTCCACATGGAAAGAGGCAAAAAGTTTTTCACTTTCCATAATGGCCTTTTTCAGTTTCCGGGCATCAGCATCCATTTCTTCCATGCTGTCAAAATATGCCGCAGTACATCTGCAGTACATAAGAATACTTTTTGCCGCACACACAAGATTGCTCCAGAGAGTACAGAGACGGGCAAAATCTTTTTCCGGAAGTCTGCTTTCCAGTTCCCGGACTTTTTTCAAGCCGTCTTCTGCAAGGGACAGAGCTTCTTCCTTTTCTTCCAGAAGAGCTTTTCTTGTTGTTGTGGTATTGCCGGAAAGAATGCCCCAGATCCCGGAATTATACCGGAGAGGGACATTTTCTTTGAAGTTGGAGAAAAAGCCGCCTGCCTTGAAATATTTGAATGAGGCATGAGGGGGAGTTTGATGGAAGATCACATTGCCGGAAATGTAATTCATTTTCAGAATGGCATCCAAACCCTGTCTGCCCAGTTGTATAAGTTCATTACGGCAATTTTCCGGATAGAATGCAAGAGCGTATTCCTGATAGATATCCTCTGCCGTAACTGTTTTATTTTCGATAGCCCGCATATAGGCATAAAGATTTATCCCGTAACGGTCAAACACATTGTTGCCCACTCTGTCCAGCCGGATGGTGTATCTGTCCACCCCTTTTGCCTGTGCGCCCCGTACCCAGCGGACAATGTTTGCCACATTTTCCGCTGGAAGGTTGCCTGCTCCCAGAAATTCTCCGAGAGAATCACATTCCGCACCGAGAGTAAGTGCTCCCGTATGATTGAGGAAGGGATTTTCCGGCAGGAACGGATCAAAGTCGTAGGGTGTGATCTTGGTTTCCACTTCAAAACGCATCCCCTCATCGGAAGCCATCAATGCCCCGGCAAGGATATCCTCATAATCCTGGGCAATGGAACCGAAGGAACGCAGGATCAGGCGTTTGTTGCGTTTGGTAAGTTCCTCATAAAATACTTTTGTAACATGTTTCACCACCTGTGCCGGAGGATACAGTTCGGGGGTGGAATTGTGGATGGCGGAGTAATCCGCTTCTGTCAGAGTGAGAACGATCCCGTCCAGTTCCGGTACTTCGGAAAATGCCTGATCTATTTTGTAACGCAGAAGTTCCGTAAAGGCTTCCCCCAGAAGATTGAATTCCCCTTTTTCATCCAGAAGAGCGGGAATGAGTTTTACGATGCCGGAGGGGACAGTGACTTCTCTGTGCCAGTAATAAAGAGGTCTTCCGGATTCATGGGCAAGTTTCACCATTTCCCGGATAAGTGCAATATTGCTGCTGATTTTATCATGATCTATATCCAGAGAGGGATATTTCCGGAAGTGGGCAAGTCCGTTCAGACCTCCTCTGACTTCATGGCAGAGGGCGCATACCTCGAAAGAATCCACTTTAACGGGACTTTTATCTGCATTGGCGATGACTTTTTTCATATAGTCAAGGTCGGGGGCAGTGGGGTGCATGAGTGACCAGGTGATTTCAGGATGTTCTTTCATTTGTTACCTCTTTCCTTTTTTTGTTCTGATAGTATTTATAGTATATAAGATACTGCTTTTTCATACTTCTTTCAAGCCGGAAATCATTTTTCTTGCAGAAAGTAGCTGTAAGAGCAGGTATATGGAGAAATATTGCAAAAATGTAATCCTCCGGCAATGTTCCGGCAATGTTTAGATGATATATTAAAATAGTATTTTTTTCAAGTCATCCTCTGGAAGAAAAAAGTTTCCATACATTTTTCCGGAGGAAATTGCTTTGAAAGAAAAATACTGAAAGGTAAATAATGGAAAATGAAAGACGGAAAAATTTTTACATACAATGATGAAAATGATGCCGGAAAAAGGGCAATGGAAGAAGAATCGCGCCTGAAAAGCATGAAAAGTATTCTTTCAAGACTTTTGATATGGGGGTGTATCCTTGCTTCCATTCCGGTGATTTTGTACTTTATTATGGTCTCACCGGATCTGGGTGCGGCAGCGGCGATAGCCACAAGTATCTCCTGGTGGCTGCTGATACCCTGCTTTGCTGTTTCCGCCGGGACTCTTTCCTACTTTCTCATGCAGTCTTTACTTGCCTACTTTTACAGGGATATGCCTCCGGGGAAAGATGAGGAACTCCCCCGGCTGACTGTGATCGTTCCCGCTTATAACGAAGGGGAATTTGTGGCAAAAAGTCTGGCAAGTATTCTGGAAAGCGATTATCCTGCAGAGAAACTGGAAGTGATTGCTGTAAATGACGGAAGTGAGGATGATACCTGGAAATGGATCATGTATGCGGTGAAACAGTCCGGCGGCAGGATCAGAGCTTTGAATATGCCGGAAAACGGCGGAAAAAAACATGCCCTCTGCGCAGCAATGAAAGTGGCAACAGGGGAAATCGTGGTTACAGTGGACAGCGACTCCCACCTTACCAAATCCGCTTTACGCAAAATCACAGCCCGTTTTTCCAATAAGAAAGTGGGGGCGGTAGCCGGCAACATCCGGGTAAGCAATATGGATGAGGGCGCGATCCCCAAAATGCTGGAAGTTACCTTTGCTTTCGGGTTTGAATTCATGCGTACCGGTCAGAGCCAGATCCATTCTGTATTGTGTACTCCCGGCGCATTGAGTGCCTACCGTTTGAGTGCGGTCCTTCCGTTGCTGGAAATATGGAAAAATCAGACTTTCATGGGGCTGCCCTCCACCATTGGGGAAGACCGTGCCATAACCAGTCTCCTGATCCGTAACGGCTGGTATGTGGAGTTCCAGCGGGATGCCATAGCCTTTACCAAAATGCCTGTTACTTATAAGGGTGTATGCAAAATGCTTATAAGATGGTGCAGAAGTGATGTAAGGGAAAACTGGGTGATGACCAAGTATGCTTTTGGTACATTCCGGTTTTTTGATCTTACTTTTGCCGCTTTGCGTATGAATCTTATTTTTGCCAATGGTGCATTGATCCTGCCCTTTTTCTGGCTGCCCATGCTTATCGGAGCATTGGTCATTTCTCCTGTGATGACACTTCTTTATACAGTAGGCGGCTCTATGCTGTGGTCACTTATGCCGGCAGTGATCTATGCTTTCCGGTATAATGCAAAAGATGCCCTCTGGGCTTTTGTTTACGGTATTTACAGTATTCCTTTCATCTCCTGGATCTGTGTTTATTCCATTTTTACAGTGAAAAATTCTGATTGGATGACCCGTTCCCTTGCCGCAACAGGGCGGCAGAAAGAGCAGAAACTGGAAAGTTTTTCCGCTTCCGGAGGAGTGGAAAGTGAAAATGCGGAAGAACATACGCAACAGGAAAAAAATCTGCACGGAGCGGAAGAAATTTCTTCTCCGGTTTCAGGATGCGGCTCCTTCCTTGTTCTGCAGGGGGATCACGGAACGCAATTATCCATGAAGAAATATGAGGAACGGGACGAAAAAAACTTTGGAAGCAGAAAGAAGAAAACTTCCTTATACAGCAGAAGATTGACTGCCACCCAGCGCATTGCCCGGCGGAAATTGCGTTTTTTGCATCATCTTTCTTCATTTTCCACGCTTTGGAAATAAAAATTTTTCAATTATTTTCTTTTTGATGTTGCAATGCTTTTGGCAGTATGTTATATTACGCCTTATGATCCGCTGGTAACTGGATCATGGAATGTAACAAAAGAAAGGGCAGTGCAGTATGAACAGCGATATTTTTCTCATTCTCTTCATCATTTTTATTTTTATGATGACGCTGCTGCCATTATTGCTGCGCAGGTTTGGCATCCCCTCTGTTATCGCACTTTTGATCGCCGGGATGATCATGGGGCCGAACTGTCTGGATGTTGTGCATAATTTTTCCAATTTGCTCTCTTTTCTTGTGAAATCTCCGGCACAGGCGGAACAGAATTTCAATGCGCTTATTACTGCATTGGGGTCACTGGGGCTGGTTTTTCTTATGGCTCTTGCCGGGATGGAAGCCGACTTCAAACTGATCGATTCGGCAAAGAAACCGGTGATCGCTTTAAGTATTCTCACTTTTGCCCTGCCTGCTGTAACGGGGTATTTTGTGTATGCCTATTTCTGTCCTGCTGACTTTCCCGGAAAATTGCTGTATGCCTCCCTTTTTGCCTCCCATTCGGTAGGTATCGTATTTCCTGTGATACGGGATCTGAAATTATCCAAAACAAAATTCGGTGCGGCAGTATTGATCTCCACCGTTATAACCGATGTGGCAAGTATCATTCTTCTTGCCGTAGCGGTTCAGTTGAAGAAACAGGAACTTGGGATACTGCGGAGCGGAGCCGGAACTCTTTCAGTGTTTGATTATATCAATCCCGCCATCTTCGGATCCTGGTTCACGCCGCTTTTTCTGCTTATAGTTCTGGCGTTTCTGGTTGTGGCTGTATATGTTGTCATGTTCATAGGCAAACGCATTGTGAAACTCCTCGGAGAACAGGAGGATCTGCTGATCACTTTCCTGCTTCTTGTTATTCTCTGTACGGTTCTTGCCGGGGAATTCCTGGGGATCAATCTGATTGTGGGAGCCTTTATCGCCGGGATCGCCTTATCTCCTTTCATGCGGAAAGAGGGCATACAAAGTCATACCTTTTTCAAGTTTGAAGGCATTGGTTACGGGCTTCTCATTCCCTTCCTTTTCATCTCTATCGGTATGCAGACCGATTTCAGTGTGCTGGGGAAAAATATGAATAATTTGTGGATCGTGCTTTTTACGGTCATCGGACTTGTGGGGAGCAAAATCTTTTCCGGCTGGCTGGGATTGCGCCTTACGGGATTTGACAACAGACAGGGAATATGTGCCGGTTTGATGACCGTTCCCCAACTGTCGGCGACGCTTGCTGCGGCAACAGTGGGGAAGAATCTCAATATGCTTGATGATAACTTCTTCAATGCTATCATCATTCTTTCTATCGTTACTACTATTCCCATCCCCTCTCTGGTCAGGTTTATCATTTACCGCGGCAGAAAGCGGATGAAATTTGAAAAAACGGAGACTGCTGCATACGAAGTACCAAATGGGGTTGAAGACGATATTTTCTGATGAAATTGTTTCGGAAAAGAATATTTTGAGTTGAAAAGAAAATGGAGTATGTTGCATAATATACATTATGTAATATACAACAGGCTGTTGACGCAGGAAAAGAAATATTTTTTCAGATAAAAAAATTTTTAACAGAAACAAACAACAAAGGAGAGCTTATAATGAACATTATGCGACGTAACAGTTTTACCCTGATCGAACTTCTTGTCGTTATCGCCATCATCGCCATCCTTGCCGGAATGCTGCTGCCCGCTCTGGGAAGAGCCAAAAGAACGGCAATGGATGCACAGTGCAGAAACAACTCCCGCCAGGTACATCTTTATCTTACATTGTACGCCGAAGCCTATAAAGGCTGGTCTTACGGTGTAGCGTATAATGATTTCCGGGACGGTCCCGACGGAAATCCCTATAATATGCTCAACCGTTGGGACTGGGCATTGCCTGAACTGGGGATCGCTCCGAAAAGTATGGCATATAAGGCCGGGAAAAAAGTTTTCCGCTGCCCCATGGCACAGAGATTTTACCCCTACGACAACCCGGTTCCCGCCAACAGCGGTGAAAACAAAGCCTGTAATTACAGTATTTGCGGTTATCTGGGATCGGATGAAAAAGACTGGATCGCTTCCGGAAAAGAAAAAGGCGGTTATTTCAAACCCGCAAGTGTGAAAAATCCCTCCTTCCTGCACTGGATGAACTGTGCTGCCGAGTACAGCGGCTCCTACCCCAACGGCTGGCATGCCAACGGACGGGATTTCAGTATGTTTACCTTTGTTTCCGGAAATGTGAGAACTTTCAATTTGAGAAAAGAAAAGTATTGCGCTTCTTCCACAACCTATATCAATTCCGTTACCGGAGCTTGGGCAAGTTACCTCTATAAAGGCAAATACCCCTGCAACGGGGCAACACAAAAATAATGGAAAGAACCGGGATCAGCCTGTAATTGTTCCATATTCATTTTTAAGGGAAAAAGAGTTCAATTCGTCCATTGCAGGATATTGCACTCTTTTTCTATTTTATTTTCTATTTCATCATCCAGTGCGCTGAAAAAATCGTATTTAGTCACCTCTTCCACTTTATCCACCGGAACTGCAAAAGCAAAAACCCGCTTTTTACTTGCCGCATTTGGGATAAGGAAACCAATCATCTTCATTGGCGGAGTCATATCCAGAACAACTTTATAAAAGGCCGTGGGGATGGGGATCGCAGTATTGGGAAGCAATTTATTGGTATTGTGAAAAACAGGACCTGTTATGATACAGAGTTTTTTCTCTTTTACAGCCCATTGTCTTACGGTTTTTTCCACCCTTTTCCATATCCCCCTGTTACAGCCGGGGATCTGCGGGGAAATATTGCTCATATAAAAAGAATTTTTCATGGAAAGAACGGACCACGCCATATCTGCCGCCGGGGCAAGATGCCCTTTATCATAACCTGTTCCTGTATAATCTTTCGGGCGGACAGGGGCAAATTTGATTGCCGGGTCGATCCGGAATGAGGGGCGGCGTTTTACAATATCATTTTTTACTTTTTCTTCCGTAAGAGTGTAACTTACCCAGACCGCCTGGCGGTATTTATAACTGTACCCCAGAGAAAATCCCTGTCTGGAAATACTTTGATCCACTTTCGCAGGTATTCCGAAAAGAATCTCTTCCGGCAGGGAATCTTTTTTATTTTCCGTGGAAAAAAGGGAGAAAAACGGGACATGGAAAAGTGTAAAGAAAAAAAGAATACAATATAAAAAATTTGTCATAAATCCTTCTCCATTATTTTTCTCTTAATCTACACCATAAATATTTGTTTGCAAATGGAAAAAGTAAAAAAGAACAGTTAAAGCATTGGGCCGGCAGAAGGGAGATACAAAAAAGGCTGCTGCTCTCAAAAGAAAGCAACAGCCGGATTTTTTTGTAAAACGATAATTATTTTACAGGAGTGATAATGGCATTATCCAGTTTGACTTCGCCATCAGGACTGCTTGCAATGGTGAGTGCAAAAAATTCGCCGGGTCTTTTGGTATATTCCCAGGTGTATTCCTTGAACTCATCTGTAAGGATCACAGGATTTTTGCCTTTGAGCATTTTCCCGTCCGGGCCGCAGAATTTGGATTTCCCTTTATAACGGGGAATACTCAAAGCCATTTTTCCTTTACCGGCGGCAATAATGCGGATACGCAGTTTGATGCTGTTATCCGATCTGTCTCTGTATGCCTGACTGACACTTCCGGTAAACTGGAAATAGGCGTCTTTACTGTCTTTTTTCCGGATGATCGCACCTTTGCCGGGTTTGGAAGTTCCCGGATGCCAGGAGTCCGGTTCAAGATTGTCTTTCATATCCCATTTTTTCCAGTTGGAATAAGCCGGGCGTTTTTTTGACACATTCAATGCCGGATTTTTCCAGTAGGAAATGATCTTTTCCCCGTTGGAAGTGATTACTCTGGTGCCGGAAAGAAGAAGGGGTTGGAACATACCTGATCCCTGGAATGAACCGCCGCAGATGGAAGAACCTTCCATGCGTTTTCCCCAATATCTTCCTCTGCCGATATTGATTTTCCAGGTACTGCCGTTGGTAAAGTGCATACCCGCAACACTTGCAGGGATTCTGCACTCCACTGTCCAGCGGTCTTTGTTTTTCACTACTTTATACTCAATATCACCGGGGGAAAGTTTGCTGATCATATTTCCCGCCAGATTGCGCATCGCCACATATGCCGTACCGTTGGGGGCGAACATAATATGCAGATAATCACTGCCCAGGTCAGGCTGATTCAGGAAAAATTCAAAGGTATTGCTTCTCCAGATATGTTCCGGATTGTCCGGTGTGGGGAGAAGCTGGTCAAAGGCAGATTCCATCATTTCCGCACCTATGTAGATATTATCTCTGTCATAGGTGAGTCTTGCATAGGTCTGCTCTTCGGGGGCGGTTTTCTTTCTTGTCTGGAAGTTTGTGATGATATTGGCTTTTTTCCAGTCTGCATCATCCAGTTTGCCATCAATTTTGATGGGGGCGGTACGGGTGAAGGTACTCAAATCCCTGAAACTTTCCAGATATTCTTTCCGTTTTGCTTCCCAGGTGAGACCGAAAAGTTTTCTGTCCATTTTCACATGGGCGAGACTTCTGGGATCATCTTTAGCCGCCTTTTCCGCATTGGCAAGAGCTTTCAGAAGTTTTGCATGACTTCCGGGCTGATCCAGACAGCGGCCCACAGGAGAACCCAGGCCGTGACCGAAACAGCCGGGGGTGTTGCGTGCTGTCTGATCCAGAACTGTACGGAATTCTTTCATGCCGCCTTTCCAGGCTTTGCCGTAATAGAGAGAATTGATCTTTTCCAGCAGGGCGTTTTTATCCGTATTGACATCCCACAGAACAGCGGCACAAAGGAAGTAGGTCTGCCACATATTTCTCCAGACATAGGGAGTAGTGGTATTTTTGTACTTTTTGGAGTAGTATCCGTCAAGGGGATTGGCAGCAAGCATCGTGCCGTGAACGTTGAGTTTTTTGTAGGTGTAAAGATCCTCAACAAATGTATTTTCCATAGGCATATAATATGCCCCGGAGTGATTGAACTGTTCCCATGTGAATTTTCTGTTGGGGAATTTGCTCCAATCGGTAAAGTTTTTCAGGAATACCTTATTGATGGGGCAGTTGGGGTCAACCAGAGTGTGTCTCTGGCATCTTCTGTTGAAAACCAGCTGGACAACAAGGCGTTTGTCCGGAATTACCGTACTGGGGGGATTATGGAAATCCTGATATGCCCAGCCGACGAGTTTTGCATCCGGGACTTCTTTCCACACTCTTTCTGCCAGAGTATTGATGAAAGTCCAGTAACGGTTTTCAGGATAATTAAACATTTTTCCTTTGCCGTCAAGGGCTTTGCAGGACGCACATTCGCACCAGATCGTACCGTCATTGTTCCCTACGATATTGGAATATCCTTTTGTTCCGTAGTATTTGAAGAGTTCTGCAAGGTTGTCCCCCATGAGTTTGATCACTTCGGGATTGCTGGTGCAGGGCTGTGCCCGGGAACCGCCGGAAGCACTTTCCAGAAGGTCGGGGCGGCGTTTGCCATTGATAAGGGGGAAGTATTCCGGATGTTTTTCTCCTAATGCTTTCATGACAACTTTGGAATTGAACATGGTCTTTTTATCCATACTCAAAAGATAGCAGAAAGCGTGGATAACGGATCGCATTTCCGGCGCTCTGTATTTCAGAAGCGGATTGATCCTCTTGTTGAAATACTGCATGGGGGTCGCTTCAATATACATATTGTTCCGTACCGCCCAGTCATAGGTGTCTTTCAAAGGGGAATTGAAGCTGGCGGACTCAAAAAAGAATGTACGGATGGGGAAAGAAGGATTGTAAACCTTGTTGGATACAGGAATGGAAATATTCTTTTTTACCTCATAATAGATCCCGTCATCTCCGGGGAGGAGAAAATAGATCCCGCCGTATCTTTTGAGGATCTCATAAGCTCCGTACAGAAGCCCTCTGTGATGTTTTGCGGAAATGACCGTGCCTTTTTCTGTTACGGCAATACGGAAACCGTCATCTTTGATTTCTTTATCATTTTCAACCATTTTGAAAGAAATGGGATAAAGAGCAGGATTGTTTTTCTGCAAAATTTCAGGAGCTTTGCCGTCGGCGATCTTTCCGAGAAAAAGGGAAAGTTCTTTAGCCGCGTGCTGTTCCGTGTCGGAAGCATTTTTGTTCAGAACAATGGCGGAAACTGCTTTGCCATCTTTCATAAGATAGATCTCTTTACCTTTCAGCATAAAGGGAAAGAGTACCAGAAGAGCCAATACGGGTAAAAGATTTGTAAAGATCTTTTTCATATTTGCCTTACCGTCCTTTCTGTTTTTGTTTTATTGATGTGAAAGAAGAAAGAACGCTGTCTTCCTTCTCTGGTTTCTGTATGCAGAGATCAGTCGATCTGCGGGGGATTTGTTCCGTAACTCCAGGGTTTCCGCGGAGGAAGAACGATTTTTTCCGGTTCATCCGGGGTCATGGAGTTGATCAATTCAATGGCTTTATCAGCCATCATATCGCCTGCATGGATATCCAGTCTTCCCGGATTGATCCTTGTTTCATAGCCGCCGCCTGTTGCCATATCAAATGCGGCAAGGGTGGGGACATAGACACAGTGACCGTTTGCCATTGTGCAGAAGAATGTATAAAGGAATTTACTTTCCTTTTTGATTTTCAATCCCAGTTCCGTAAAGACTTCGTTCTGATTGGTAACGAATACGGCTTCACCGATCTTGATGGCCGTAATATTCTGGTGGGAAACAGGTTCTTCCTTATACATGGCTTCTGCCATGATGGTCGTTCTGGCAAACATGGCTTCTTCATCCACTTTGGGATCGCCGTTTTTCAGTTTTTCCACAGCTTCGGCAAAGTGTTCAGGGGAGGGGTGGCGTTTGGTGATGGGGATCGTTGTCCGGATCGCATCCATGGTCATGCCGCTTCTGGGATAAGCCCCCAGCAGAACTTTATAGGCTTCCGCACCGACTCTTCCGCCAAGTTCCCTTGCCACTCTTTCGCCGAAATCGTGACGGAGGGAAAAGTTATCCACCTGGGTAACATCGCCGCAGGCACCGTTGAGGATCACTACTCCTGCTTTTTCATCGACAAGTTTTTTAATGACTTCTTCGGTGTACTGGAACCAGTCCCCGT
>JAGBXB010000052.1 GCA_017629515.1 Lentisphaeria bacterium
AATCTCTGACCAAGCAATTTCTTCATACCCAGATTTTCCCGGAAGAAAGTCATTGCTTTATCCATATACTCCTGATTGGAGGAGTTTGCCGGAGCGTTCCGGGACAGCCGGGGAAGGCATAGTCGATTTTTCCTTTGCAGGCGAGCCAGAAAGGTTCCTGCACCAGCCAGGAATAGACCATGTATTTAAGTCCGATCCTGTTGCAGGCTTCCCGGATGAGTCCCTGAACGGCACCGTCCAGTTTGTAGCGGTGAAGTTTCCATTCATTGTAATATTTTTTATAGATCTCCTCATCGCTTATATTGCTGTTTTCAGGAAGACCGATACTCTTGTAGAATACCTTTTTGCAGTCATTGCAGAAGCAATAGGAACCAAGACCGGTTTTTGCATGCAGGTAGGCATTGGATGCCTGCCAGGGTTCGGATTCCCAGTTGATCCAGTAGCAGGAAAGTTTGCCGTCAAAGCAGTCAAAATATCTGGTAAGATCGTTTGCCAGGGTTTTGATGAATTCTTCTCTGCCTTTGGTGGTCACATAAGTGGGGCAGTACATGGCGGCTGCCCACCAGTTTTTCTTCAATGTTTTCAGATCCGTGCTGTGATACACATTGGCGGGGAAGTCATTAAAGTATCTTGCCCTTGCTCCGGGAGTTTTTTCCACAAAGGAACGCAGTTCACCAGGGCGCAGACTGCCGCGCCATGCAGGGAAGTTGCCGAAATGGGCGATCTGTTTCACATTGGCATCTGCAAGAAGTTTCTTGAAGAGTTTGAAGTAGGGAGTCTGGTTGGTGGTGGGCTGGTGGATCCAGGTATTGAGTCCTCCTTTGAAGGCTGTTTTCATAAGTTCTGTAAGAGCCTCATCGGAAAGGTGCGCCCCGAAGTAGGGACGGGAGCAGTACATGGAGAGCATGAACTCTTTTGCCATTCTGCCGTTGATGGGGGGGAGAATGGCAACAGGAAGAGTCTGGGTGAGTTCTGTAAAGTTGCCAGCCTGTTTTCTGCGGAAGTAGAAGGAATCCTTTTCCCCGGGGGTTCTGGAGGAATCCAGTTTTACAGGGAGAATGGTAGGATGTGTATATTTGCTGCTTACATCGTCTGCCGCATATTTGAGAACATAGCGGGTATATTTCTTCCCTTTGACAGTAATGGCTTTCTTTGTTACGGAAGTGGGGATACAGTTCATCTTTACTTTGCTGCCCCACCATCCGGCAGAGTAAGCGTGTTTCATATCCAGAAGACGGAATCCTGCAGGCAGATCCAGTGTGAATTCATACTCTCCATTGAGATCTTTTACCGGAGGATACAACGCAAGAAAGAGAGGTTCTGTGGAATCCAGAGAGAAACCCCATTCCCTTACAAGAGGATTGATACAGCGGTCGGGCCCGTCGTGGGAACGGTTGTAAAGGATATGCTGACGCAAGAAGAGTTTTTTTGCTCCCTTTTCCCAGAAAAATCCGGTTGTTTTCAGTTCTTTCCACTTGCTGTCGTTAAATGCTCTTTCCATCCAGTTTTTCCCGGCGGAAGCGGAATATTTCCAGTTTCCGTCTGTTTCAGGGCAGGAGAGAAGTTTGAGGGCAACTTTGGGGTCGGCACCTTTTGCGGTACATTCCACGGCAATGGTGGTAATACCTTCCACAAAGTTTACTTCATATTTCCCAGCGGAATTTTTTGCCAATTCCTTGCCGTCAACATATACTTTGACCGCGGCATCTTTTGTTCTGATATCGAAAACAGAATTGACCGCAGGTCTGCCAAGTTCGGCAGAAAGTTTTTCGTAGGAGGAGATGAAACTCAATACTTTGCCCAGATCATTGCTTTTCAGAAGTTTTTTCGCTTCCTGTTTCATGGCAAGGAATTTCTTTGTGGCAGGATCGGTCTTTTCCTTATTGAGGAAATCCTCTTTCACATATCCCATTTTCCACAATCTCATTTTGCTCCATTTGCCCAAACGGTTCAAACGTTTTTCATCGGAAGAAGTTTCCGCTTTCTTTGCAACGCCTTTGAAATTCATTTTCACATACTTTGCCGTATTGCCGAAAGAGGAACCCACAAGAGCATAGCAGGAATAGATCTCTTTGGAACGGTTTTTGTTGGCAATGCGGGCAAGATTGAAATAATAAGGTTTGGTCATACAGTCCTTACCGATACCGGCAAGGGCGAGGGGGATCTTTACTTCTGTCACCCAGGAGTCTTTGCCGATACTTGCGGCGGCATCCCATTTGTCGGAAGTTCCGTGGGCGGTAAGATTACACCAGCGGCTGCCCTGACTGTTATAAACGAATTGAGCTTTCTGTTTTGCCTTCAATTCCTTTGCAACGAAAAATTCCAGATGATCGTCAGGATACCAGCCGTCACGGTAATGATTTTTATCGGTTTTGATATTTTTTGTATCCGGTTCGTAGCATTTTGCGGCAATATAAAGATTGCCGTTGTAATGACCGATTTTAAAGGTACTCTGTCTTGTGGCAGACAATTTTCCTGTGTACATATCGGCAAAGCCGGTAGCTTCAGGAATGTCTTTCCATGCCTCATCGGTAAGTTTCCCGTCAAGGACGGGGGCTTTTTTCATTTGATAGACATTGTAGGTGAGATCGTCAGCACTGCTTGCAAATCCCGTAAGCAATACTGCCGCTGTCAGAAGAAATGAGTGGAGTTTCTTCATTTCTTTTCCTTTCTTTTTTATATTAATTTAACGGTTTATTTCTCTTTTTCAATGAGGGAGGAATATTTTTCCTTTACCATTTTTCTCAAAAAGGTCCAGGAAAGTTTCGGGCGGCGGAACTCATCAAGGATACCTTTGTTGTTGTATCCTCTTGCTCTTCCGTAGATGCCGTCACCTGTGATATAACTTCTTGTATCGGCAAAGTGCCAGATGGAAAGACCTGCACACTCATCTTCACCCAGAGCGTAAGAAGTACATTCCATAAGCAGTTCCGCCTGATAATCTTCCGTCCAGCGTGCCTTTATAGGGTCACGGAATCCCAGAAGAGCCTCTCCGCCGATTTCTGTAATGAGATAGGGCTTGTCTTTGGGCATTTTTTCAGAAAGTTCATGGAGAACTCTTCTTACATTATGTATTCCGGAAACCTCTTCATAACAGGCGTCATACCAACCGGGATAGGGATTCATGGCGATCACATCGGGTATATCCGTACACACATCCTTTTCATAACGGTTGGAGGAGTAGGAGATCAAGGTATATTTGTCGATGGAACGGATCTTATCATAAAGTGCTTTGATAAGGGGTTTTGTCTCTTCTTTATCACTTTCATTTTCATTAAGATAACCACGGATGATGATGCAGGGATGATTGAAACTTTTATATGTAAGTTTTTCCGCTTCCTCCAACTGGTCTTTCAGAAATTCTTCTGAATGCAGTTTAGGTGCTTTCACATCCCAGCCCAAAGTTTCCTCCCATACGAAAAAGCCCATTTTGTTGCAGAGATCCAGAAAGACTTTCCGCTGGGGATAGTGACTGCCCCGGATAAAGTTGAAACCGGCTTCTTTCAGAAGTTTCAGGTCATAAGCAATGAGTTGAGCGGGCATCGCCGCGCCGAATGTGGGGTGGCTTTCGTGACGGTTCACTCCGTAAAGTTTCACCCGTCTGCCGTTGACAAGGATGTTTCTTCCTTCTGTCCAAACACTTCTGATGCCAAATGTTTCTGTTTTTTCATCATCGGGCAGTTGTATTGTCACCGTATGGAGATCGGGGGTATCGGCATTCCACAGTTTGAATTGGGGGAGGGTGATCTCCATTTCCAGTTTTCCGTCTGTAAAATCCCCTTCCGGAGAGAAGCCGGTATCAAAAGAGATCTTTGCTTTTCCCGTGTAATTACCGCTTGCTTCCCCCCACAGGCGGATCACGCCTTTTCTGTAATCTTCGGTGGCAACGCGGATTGCTGTAATGTGGGTGGGGGCAAGTTTTGTGATGGTCACATCCCCATATACTCCGCCGTAACCGAAAAAGTCATTATAGGGGGCGAACTGGGCATTGTACTGGTTGTTCAGAATGAGTGTGAGAGTGTGTTCTTTTTCTTCCCCGGCATCAAAGATAAAACTTTCCGGCATATAGGCAAACTTCATAAAGCCGATTTTTTTATCGTCGAAATATACTTCACAGTCAAGTCCTGCTCCGTCAATGAAAAGTTCCACAGTTCCGCCGGTAAAAACTTTTCTGGAAAGAACCGCATAACCTCTTTTTCCGCAATAGGGTTCCATAAGGTCAAAACAGCCGGGAACAGGCATGAAATCATTCGTTGTCACAGGGGGAATTGGTTTTTCTGCTCCCGTATAGGCAAAATCCCAGATCCCGTTCAGCGTTTCTGTCTTTCTCATTCATTTCCTTTCTGTAACATATTGTTCTGGATTTGAAAAATTCATGTATACAACATATATTATAAACGAAAAATAAAGAAAAACAAGAGTAAAATTGTAATATAAAAGGGTAAATTTGTAACATGGAGACTTCTGTTCGGAAAATGGCGTTCTGGGGTGAGGAACATGCTCTGAAACTGTATGTGCGTTCCTGTGGGGATTTCACCCTTGTTCCGGGAGATCCGGAACTGGAAAGAAATGTGGATTTCGGAGAAATATTCTGGCCTGTCTCCGGGAGTGGAAAATTTTTTCTCAATAATAAATTTTATACTGTAAAACCCGGTCAGGTCTGGTATTATCCTCCGGGAGCCCTGCATAAATATCATCCCTTTGAACTCTTTCATTACTGCTGGCTGTGTGTTGCAGGAGAATATGCAAAAACTTTTTTTCAACTCTGTTCCCTTGTTCCGGGGATCAATCCGGCAGGCAACTGTCCGGTTCATCTTTTCACTTCTCTGGGAAATGATTTGCAGGTACATACCGCCATGCACCGGGTCAATGCCCTGAATACGGCTTTCCAGATCCTTTCCCAGATCCCCCTGGGAAAACACTTTTCCGCCCGTCCGGAAAAATCCATGTCGGAGGTGAGAAAACTGATCGAAAGTTCCTTTGCCGATCCGGATCTTTCCGTAGAACGCCTTGCGGAAAATCTCAATATGCACCGGGGCAGTTTGAGCCGGTCTTTCAGCAAAGCCTATGGGACAAGTATTTCCTCTTACATCATCCATACCCGTTTGCAGGCGGCAATGTCCATGCTGAAAAATACCTCTTTATCCGTAGGTGAAATTGCGGAAAACTGCGGTTTTTCCTCCGGAAATTATTTTGCGAAAGTTTTTTCTGCAAAAACCTCCCACACTCCGAAAGAATTCAGGGCAAAATACAAAACAGAATGAGTTTTTACAGTTCTTTTGAGATGTTTCTGCCAAAAGATTCTTTTGCTTTCCAGCAAAGATACAGCATGGGAAGCACCATAAGAAGAATGATAAACCACAAAAAGAGATAGGCTTTCGGAGGATAATGGATGACTCCGGAAGCCTGAATACTTGCTTCTGCACGGAAAAGATCCAGAAGCAGACCCGCCAAAAAAGAGAAAAATGCTATGCAGATATTCCCGAAGAAATTCCCTGCACCCACGGTAAGGGCTGTATTCTCCTCCGGATTATATTCCTTGACCAATGCCGTGAATATTCCGGAAAAACCGTAACCTGCCGCCATAATGAAAAATGCCGCGGCAAAAAGCCAGAAGGGACCGTTGAACATGATCCCGCAACTTAACATAAGACAGCTGGCAAGCTGGAATACAGCACTGGAAACAAGAAAGGGTTTGCGACGGTTGCCTATGGCAAAACTTACTGTGCCAATAAGGCACATTTCCGTCAAAGTAATGGCGGAGCAGATCAGGATCACATTTGCCGCCTGACCTGATGTGCATTTTGTCACATCTTCCAGGAACTTTTTCCCTATGACCCCCTGCACAAAAAAGAAGATAGCCATATTGCACGCCATACAGTAATATAATTTCATACAGGCTCTGTTTTTGAAGACCGCAAGATAGGTTTTCAAACTTATGGGGATCTGTCTGATTGCCGGACGGTCTGTTTTTGTAAAGCAGATGAGAAAGCCGGTAAAAAATACGGCAATGATCACGGTGATCCCGCCGAATGTCTGCCGCCAGGAGTAGTTTTCACAGAAATACACTAATGGCGTAGTGGAAAGGATACTGCCGGTATAGGTCATAAGGTAAACGAGTCCCATGACCATAGCAAAATATTTTCCGGGAAAAATCCTTGTGATTTCCTTTACAACACTCAAATAGATGAAGCCGCATCCGAATCCGGTAACTAATCTGCTTGCAATAAGCAGCGGCACATTTTTACTGCAAATAAAAAGGATCGAGCCGAGAAGCAGCATACTCACCCCTGCAGTCAGCACTCTTATTCCGCCGTACTTGTCCGTAAGGGGACCAATGAGAAGCATATCCATAGCGTAAATTACGGTAAAGCATATGCCCAGAGCCGAGATCACCCCCGCACTTGTGGCAAAATCTCTTTGCAGAATATCAAAAACAGAACCGGGAACACCGGAACGGATAATGGAACTCATGCAATAGATCCCCAACATCGTAATGAGAGAGAATAATGTAAGAAGCGGTATTTTTTTCATTTTTTTCTTTTGCCTTTACCTTACTTTTTTATGACCAGTCTGCCGCCGGAGGGGAGAATACAGCCGGATTTTATCCCCTGTGCATCAAAGGCAACTCCTTCATAAACAGGTATATTTTCCAGAGACATATTCAAAATCGTGAGCTCTCCGGAAAAATCTTCTTTCAGTACTTTTGCCAAATACTCCCCGTTTGTCAGAATGATGATTTTTTCTTTTTCCGGAATCAAAGTACAGGAAACGGAGGCAGGAAAATTATTACAGAAATCAAATTCCCAGTGTCCATTGTTCAATATTTTCTGTTTGTCCCGGTAGAAGGTGAGATAATTTTTGATGACCTTTTTATGCTCTTCTCTGATCCCGGACAACTCCATGGAGACCATGGGTACACCGGCAAGGGAGGCGACCAGATGCCGCCCCACGGCTTCCACACTTTCCCCGGCATTGAAATAAACCGGATCAGCGTGAACCGGGATTTTATCCCCCATCAACAGCCGGATCTGAACACAGCGTGAAAAATTTTCCATATAATCGAAAGGCACATCTCCCGCCCGGAATGCTGTCGCAAGAGACGCCATCAGGGGAGTGGTGTAACTCTGTCTGAATTCTATGAGAGCGTCTTTTTTGTAACTTCTTACCTTGCTGATCAGATTTTTCAGGGCAGTATAAGCGATCCGGCAGCGGGGGTTTTCCGTATCCGGCTGTATTTCGTCCACAAAGTCTATTTTCAATCCATCCAGATCCAGTTCCTTATAGACGGAATAGATGCTCTTCATGACTTTTTCTGTAACAGAACTGTTTTTTACATCATAGATCCTTTCCCCCTCATGCAGTTCTGTCAGATATTCTTCCGTCATGGACGCAAGTTTACTGCGTCTTCCGCAGAAGAAGGGAGCCACCCAGAAAAGGCAACTCAATCCGTATTCCCGGAGCTTTTTTACATTTTGCTTTATAGCGGGAAGTTTTTTCTCCGAATATTCCCAGTCCCCGATATCCCTGTACCAGTCCGGCAGAGTAGAGGGCGTGACCCTTTTAGCTTCATCAAAACACCATCCGTCATCCACAATAAATGTGCCGAACCCCAAGTCTGCTGCTTCTTTTCCATTGCGGAGCATATATTCATCCGTAAGAGCGGCATGGACTGCGTACCAGGTGCAATAGACACTTTTCCAGGCATTTTCCGGATATACGGGAATAGCGGGCATGACCATTTTTCTGTACCGGGAAAGGGTTTCAGAAAGAGTGGATTTTCTACTTCCGGTTGCAGGAACATCAACAAAAATTTCAAAGGGTGCTGTCTCTTTTGCTATGACGATGGAAAATGTCAGTTCATAAGCACATGCCTCCTGATTCATTTTTGCTGTTACAGAGCAATCGTCGATCATATTACTTAATCCGACTGCCGTACTTACAGAACCTTTCTGATCCAGAAAGCATACCAGCGGGAAATTTTTTGTTGCGCCGCAGGAAAAGGATACCACCCAGGGCAATTTCATTGCAGGCATCGCCGAAAGAGCCGGATACCATACACTTGTGAGTTCCAGAATGGGTACAAGTGTTTTTATTTCAAGTTTTCCGCCGCTGTTTTTCAACAGTTCTTCATGAAGTTTTACACTTGTTGCGCTCGAAAAATGCTGTAATAAAGCGTTGTTATGCGCATATATATCGATTTGCATAAATCTTCCCGGATATTTTATTCCTGATTGATGACCTTGTTTCCTCTTATGCACTTGGGATCACTCTCATCCAGTTTGCCGCTCCAGAGATATTTTTTTGTTTCAGCGACAACCACTTTATGCAGAAGAAGCAGACTCAATATGTTGGGAATGACCATGAGCCCATTGGCAAAGTTGGCAAAATCCCATACGGCAGAAAGAGAGCCGACTGCGCCAAGATACACCACAAGAGTATAAATGATCTTGTATGCCATTATTGCCCGGGGGGCTTTGATAATAAAACGCAGACACTGTTCCCCGTAATAGAACCAGCCGAAAAGTGTGGTGATGGCAAAGGCGAAGATGGCAAAGGAGAGAAGATATTTTCCTACATAGGGGAGTTGTTCAAAGCAGCTCTGGGTAAGGAGACCGTCGTTGACAAGTTTCACATGATCCGGTCTGGCAAGATAACCGGAAATGATCACCAGCCCGGTAAGAAAACAGATGATGATGGTGCAGAATGTTCCGGTATAGGAAACCAGTCCCTGTCTCACCGCATTACGGGTTTGGGCTGTTGCCGCAACGATCGGCTCTGAACCCATTCCCGCTTCATTGGAAAAAAGTCCTCTTGCCACTCCGTACCGGGCGGCAAGCATAAAACCATAACCCAATGCTCCCCCTGCTGCGGCTTTGGGGGAGAAGGCACTTGTCAGAATAAGCATGATGGCGTCATCCAGAAAATGGAAATTCATCACCAGAAGGGCAAAACAGCCTGCAAGATAGGTGAAAGACATGAAGGGAACAAGGATCGTGCAGACTTTTGCGATGCTTTGAAGTCCGCCGACGATGACAAGTCCCACGACCACCGACACCGCAAGTCCGGTCACTACCGGGGAAACATGATAAGTCTTTTCCACAATGGTGGCAATGGCGTTACTCTGCACAAGGTTGCCTGTTCCCATAACAGCGATGATCCCCACAATACAGAATGCCACAGCCATCCATTTCCATTTCAATCCCATGAGGATCGTATACATGGGACCGCCGTGAACTTCTGCATTTCTGTCTCTGACACGGTATTTTACTGCAAGGAGGGATTCTGCATATTTGGTGGACATCCCGAAGACTCCGGTAAGCATGCACCAGAAAACTGCACCCGGCCCGCCGAGAGCAATGGCTGTGGCGACCCCGATCACATTTCCTGTCCCGATAGTGGAAGCCAATGCTACCGCAAGGGCGGCAAAGGGAGCAACATTACCGCTTAATGAATCATCTTTCTGAATGACAAGCCGGAACGCTGTAAGAAGATGTTTCTGCACAAATTTAAGCCGGAAGGTATAAAAAAGGTGTGTCCCCAGAAGCAGGATCAAAAGCGGCGGACCCCACAAAAACGCATCAGCTTCTTTCAGATAATATGCAAATCCTGCGGTAAATCTTATGAGAAATTCTTCCATGATATACTTCTTTTCTGATCGTACAGATCGTTTGTTTTGAAAAAGTCTGTCTTTTTCCGTTTTGTTTAATAGAAAAAAACTCCGCCCCATATTCGGGGAGAGTTTTTTTTGTAAAATTTACGGAGCATTTCCAAAGTCATTCTTTCAGAAATCTTCTCCTGTTATAAATATAATGTAAGGAAGTAAAAATTGCAAGAAAAATATAATTTTTTTATGATAAATATCACATCCGCATAGAATGCCAGGCATGAAACACAACATTTTTTTCAGACTTTTGCTGTATAAACACTTCTTTTTTGGATTTTTGGGGTTTGACAGGTACTTTTTTTGTGCTATTTTAAATATTGAATTTGCAAAATAAACATAACATAAGGAGAAAGATATGAAGATAACACCCGAATTCCTCTCAGCTCTGGAACTGGCGATCAATGATTCCGGCAGTATATACAAACTTGCGAAAGAACTGGGAATCTCCCACAGTACCATTTTCTTCTGGCGGACAGGACGCACCATCAATATCCATCACAAGACATGGGCAGGTGGATTGCGGAAAAAATTGAAACCCTATCTTTCCAATCCTCCCGGTGCTCCCAGTCAGGATGAGCCGGAAGAGGAAAACGGGATGAATCTGGTAAAAGAACCCCGGGCGCTTTACGGGGAAAGACCCAGAGCGTATCCCTTGGTGACTTTCCGGAAATTGGCTTATTTTGACCCCAATGTAAGATCCACTTCCTCATTTGTCCAGGCATATTCTCTGGGAAGTTTTTATTTTGTTTCCGACAGCGGTATCACCGCATTTGCTTTGCGTATGGATGAAAGCGTTTCCAATGAGATTTTCAAAGAGGGCAGTACTCTGCTTGTGGAATGCGGCAGACCTCCCTTTGACGGGGAACTTGTACTTGTGAAAAGTAAGGAACTGCCCCAGGCGCAGCTCTATACTTTCAAGCATGAGGAAGATTCCTATTGTCTGGTTCCTTTCGGCAGTAAGGAAGCTACTGTACTGCGGTGGGAGCTTACTGCATCCTCTTCCACCATTCTGGACTGGATCTATCCTGTTCTGGAAGCAAATATTCATTTCTGCAAATAAAGAAGTCGTTTCAGTTGTCTCCGGAATTCTGAAAAGATTTTTTCTTGTTAGTAACAGCATATTTCCTGTTGTTGTCCCTCTGTTGGCAGCAGCAGGAAATGTTTTTTTGTGGGATATATCAAAGTTTTTAAAAATCTGAACGGTTTTTCCGTTATTTCTCTCCGTGATTTTTTTATTTTCCATCCTGTTGTTTTTTTCTTTTTCCCGGAAAAAAACTTTTTTCATGGAGAAAAAGAATCAAAAACACATTTTTTTTTGAAAAACTTCTCTTTTTTTCTCAATCCCGATTTGACAAACAAAAAAATAAATGCTATTCATAAAACCAGAGAAGAGATCTTCTGATCTGAAAAAATCATATATGACACCCTAAAAAAAAGGAGGTAGGTATGAAATTTGAGGCAAAGAAAATCAGAAACTTCGTTGTAGCCGGTCACAGCGGGTGCGGCAAAACAACTCTCTGTGACCTGATGCTCTACAAAGCGAAAGCCGTTGACAGACCCGGTTCCGTCGATGCGAAGACAAGTGTTTCCGATTTTACTCCGGATGAACAGGAAAAGCGCTCCAGTATTTACACCGCGTACATGACATGTGAATGGAATGGTACGCGGTTTTTCTTTTCCGACACTCCCGGTTACGGGCCTTTCATCGGAGATGTGATCCCCGCCTACCGTGCCAGCGGAGCCGCGCTTGTGGTCATGGACGGGGTAAATGGGTTGGAAGTAGGGGCAGCAAGGGCATTCAAACTTGGAAAAAGTTTTGATATTCCCAAACTTGCCTTCATCAACCGCCTTGATAAAGAACAGGCAGACTTTTTCAAAGTCGTGGAACAGATGAAAGAAGCCTATGGAAAAAATACAGCAGTCCCCATGACCCTGCCTGTTGGAAAAGAAGACAAATTTGAACGGGTCGTCAGCGTATTGGATGATCCTGCCAATATTCCTGATGATCTCAAAGATATTGCCGCAGAGTGTAAAGAAATACTCATGGATACTGTGGCAGAATCCGATGAAGCACTCATGGAACGCTATCTTTCCGGGGAAAAACTTTCCAGTGAAGAGATCCTCCGGGGCCTGCATGATGCACTCAAAAGCGGTTCACTCATCCCCATTTTTGCAGGAAGTGCCGCAAAAGATATCGGCGTGACGGAAGTGATGAATGGTATCACCGGAGTAAGTCAGAACCCCCTGGAACGCACCCGTACTGCCAGTGACGGGAAACTGGTTGTTCCCAGTGAAGAAGGGCCTGCCGCCGCCTTTGTATTCAAAACTGTTCTGGATCCCCATGTGGGGCAGTTCGCTTTCTTCCGTGTCCTTACCGGAAAGATCCGTTCCAACAGTGATATTATCAATCTCAATAACGGAAGCAAAGAACATATCGGACAGCTCATCATTCTTAACGGCAAGACCCAGATCCCCGTGGAGGAAGCCTGTCCCGGCTGTATCTGCGGTGTGGCAAAGCTGAAAAATACCAAGACTGGGGATACTCTGGGCGAAAATACCTCCTGCAGTATCATGTCCCCCATGGAATTTCCAGATCCTGTGATCTCTTATGCCATTACTCCTGTAAAGAGCGGCGATGAAGAAAAGATCGTGATCGGTTTGCAGAAACTTTGTGAATGCGATCCCACCTTGCACATTGAAAGCAATACCGAAACCCACGAAACGCTTTTCAGCGGTATGGGCGAACAGCATTTGCAGATCGCTTTGCGCCGTCTGAAAGAAATTTCCAAAGTGGAAGTCAATACCGCTTCTCCGAAGATCGCCTACCGGGAAACTATCAACGGCAAAGGGGAAGCCTCCTACCGGCATAAAAAACAATCCGGCGGTCACGGTCAGTTTGCCGAAGTACATTTGAGGATCGAACCAAGTCAGGAAAAATTTGAGTTTGTCAATGCCATTGTCGGCGGTGCCATTCCCAAAAATTATATTCCTGCAGTGGAAAAAGGTGTTCTGGAAGCCATGGCAGTCGGACCGTTGGCGGGCTGTGTTGTGGAAAATGTGAAAATAACAGTTTTTGACGGCAAATTCCATGATGTGGATTCTTCCGAAATGGCGTTCAAGATCGCTACACGGAAAGCGTTCCGTATGGCTATGGAAAAAGCAAAACCCATGCTGCTGGAACCTGTTATGAATGTGAAAGTACTTGTCCCCGCAGAATTTATGGGGGATATTACCGGCAATCTCAACCAGAAACGGGGCAGGATAATTGGTATGGATACCGAAGATGGTCTGCAGGTACTTCATGTGGAAGTACCCAAAGCTGAACTTGCCAAATATGCTACGGAATTGCGTTCCATGACCCAGGGCAGAGGTTCATTCGATATGAGTTTTGCCCGGTACGAACTGGTTCCGCCCAATGTGGCTAATGAGATCATTGCAAAATTCAAAGCAACCCAAACAGAGGATGAAGATTAACTTTTTCCTCTGATCCAACCGGGACTGCCGTATTCTCTTCATGTGTACGGCAGTCCTTTTTCTTTTGATTTCAGCCGGAAGCGGAAAAGAAATATTGTATGAATTTTCTTCTGTCCTCTTGTAAAAAATGCGGATTCTTTTATATTATTACGGGTTACTTTATTTCAGGAAAAACAATATGGATAAAAAAAAGATTTTTTTCTTTTCTGGTTTGCTTGTACTTCTTTGGTGCATTTTGACTTTCTTTACCATTGACTGGGATCTGCCTTCGCGTTATACTCCGGAAACAGACGGAATAACAGCAAAACTTGATCTTTCCCCAAAGGAAATGATGAAGGCAGATACTTATAAGTATCCACCTCTGCAATATCTTATAGTGAAAAGTCTTGCAGAGGATGTTCCGGAAAAAACTCTTGCAAAGGAAAATTTGACTTTCCACAGGAGCAAAAGGATTTTCCTTTACCGTATGACAAGTTCCGTTATGGGGTTGATGACGGCGTTTCTTCTTGTTGTTTCTGCCGTTGTTTTTCTGAAAATGCCGTTACTTTATGCTCTGGGGGCAGGGGGGATCTTTCTCCTTTCCCCGCTTGTTCTTTTCTATTCCCAGAGCGCCAATATGGATATGCCATGCACATTCTGGTTCATTCTTTCGCTGTTTTTTGCAGTGTGTGCTGAATATATTTATGAAAAAAGAGAAGAAAAGAAAAAATATATTCTTTTTCATATTCTTGCAGGTGTTGCCGCCGGATGTGCGTTCTGCACAAAGGATCAGGTCTATTCCTTATATATATTGCCGGCAATGGGATTTATTTACTGGAAATGGAGAAAAAATAAAGATTTTTTCAAAAGTTTGCTGCCTGTTCTGTTCTGGGGGGGAGGATTTCTTTTCAGTACACTATTGATCTATTTTCTTATCGGTTTTGAAGTGGTCGTTCCTCATTTTAAATGGATCACAACGGAAGGCTCTTCCCCTTACGCTGCAACAGGAAAGGGAATAGCAGACCGTTTGAAATTATTGTGGACAAGTTCCCTTTTTCTGGGGAAAGCAATGGATTATCCTTTATTGATCCTGATGCTTTTTTCTGCAATATATCTTTTCCGGAAAAAAGATATATACAAAAAGGAAAAAGGGGTGATTATTCTCCTGCTTTTATTTTTTCTCGTGTTTTCTTCCCAGTTTTTCTTTTTCTGTCAGGTGGTCAGGTATTCGCAAATACGGTATTTCCTGCCTGTATTGCCTTTTGTGATCTTGTTTTGCTTTTTCATATTGTATAAGGAAACGGCAGTTTTTCAAAAGAGGAAAATACTTTCATTGAGCCTTTTCTTTCTCCTTTTCTGGCAGATGGGGATAGCGTGGGAATATCTTTATGCTCTTGCCAACAGCCCCCTTGCATCTCTGAAAAAGGAAATCGTTGATTCTTCACTGCATAAAGAATTGCGGATCAATACTCTTATGGCACAGGAGGGGGAAAAATATTTACAGAAAACGGATGGAAAAGTGGAAAAACGCAAATGTATCCGTTCCTGGGGTTCTTTCCTCGGATTGGAGGAATACGGGATAAATGATTTATTGAATGAAGATCTTTCTTTTTTCCTTATGAAACCGGAACTTGTCATCAGTAATAAAAATTTGGATTCTGCCGGAAAATATTTTTTGACTTTACAGAAAGTGTATTCTTCCCCTTTGCGTATTCTTCCCTCTCTTTATGGAGAAAAAAATGAAGAACGTTTTTACCTCTATTCCGCCGGAAGAAAAATAGATTTTTTACCGGATTTCCGTAAAAAATGTATATCGGAACAGATCATCCGTTTGAATTATCTTCTTCCGTATCACAGCAATTTTTCTTTTGAAGAAATGAAAATGATCGGCGGAAATCTTGCTCCGTTTACAGTGCCGGATTCCGGCAAATATCTGATAAACAACTATATGTACCGTTTTCTTTTGGATGCTTATACTGCTTCCGGCAGAATGGAAGAAGCCGGAAAGTGCAGAAAAATGCTTTCGACAGTTTTCTGACATCTGTACGCTTAAAAATCTTTGTTGCTATTGATTTTTTATTTATAATGTGTATATTATATTTTCTATACTTTGAGGAAGAATATTTATGTGTACCGTTAAAAATCCTGGTTTCAGAAAAAGAAAGCGTTTTATACGTTCCTGGCATGCTTCTCTGCCTGCATTTTCTTCCGTACTTGCTTCTCTGCGTTCCGGAAAAATGAAAGAAGATGAAAACCATGTTCTTATCAATTATTCCAATGGGAAATATGTTTATCACGGTAAAGATGCCGGATTTGAGTATGCCTATAAGACACAGAATGGCAAAACTTTCTGGCGGTATATTTTCCGTCATTCCCTGCCTTTGAGAGAGTGTTATCATTATGAAATTCTGGAAAAACTTTCCATTCCCGTTCCGCAGATCCTCGCCGTAGGGGATACACGGAAATTTTTTGTGCTGAAAGAATCTTTTCTTATAACATCTTTTCTGAAAGATACCTTTGACGGCAGGATTTTTATGGAGGGCGGTAAATACAGAAACGGACATGAGAATTTGTGTTTTGCTTATTGCCGGAAAAATCTTCTTTATCTTGCCAAACTGCATGATGCCGGATTTTTTCATAAAGCCGCCCATCCCCGTAATTTTCTTTTCCGTGAAACCGGAAATGATCATGAGCCGGAAATTTTCTGGATAGATGTGGCAAGATTGCGTAAAAGTTATTGCAGAAAACGCGCTGTTGTAATGGATCTGCATACATTTTTCCGGGATATGCTTCTTCCTGAAGAAAATGTTCTCCAATTATTGAAAATTTATATGGAAAAAGTGGAAAAGAAAGTGTTTCCTTCTGAAAAAGAACTTTTCGAGGCTCTTCTCCATTTCAAACGCCGTCCGTTTTCCAAAAAGAAATACAAAATCACTGCCAGAACGTAAATAACAGCATAATACAGGAAGATCCTTCCGGTAATATCTCTTATTTCTGAAAAAAAAGTCTTTTCTCTCTTGACAAGAATAAAAAGCAGTATTATTGTATTTACTATATCGTTATAGTAACAGGTGCAGGCAGAGAGTATGACTACATTAAAAGACATAAGCAAGGCTACTTCTTTAAGTCTTTCCACCGTTTCCGCGGTTCTCGGCGGAAGGGCAAAAAAACTTGCCATAAGTGAAAAGACAATAGAAAAAGTATTGGCGTGTGCGGAAGAACTCAATTATCATCCGGATCTTTCCGCAAGGACTTTACGCAGCAGTGAAAGTAAGATCATCGGCTTACTGATGCCCAATATCAAAGTGGAATTCTGGCAGAATATGATCCTTGATCTGCAAAAAGAGATCGGAAAATATGAGGGATATATCCTTTTATCCGCATTGTGGGATAACCGTACAAGCATAAAAAAATGTATGCGGGATCTTTTGTGCCGGAAAGTGGACGGGATCATTACTTCCCATGCCGTATTTCTGCCGGAAAATTTCCATTTGCCGGTTGCTTCTTACGATAAGGAGCCTTCAACAAAATTTGATACCGTTCTTTACGGGAAGAAAGAAGCACTGGAAAAATCCCTTGCCTATGCCGTTTCGCTCGGTCATAAAAGAATCGCACTTGCGGGGGATGCGGAAGGGGACGGCAACAAACTTTTTCTGGAACTTGCCCCGGAATTCGGCATTACACCTGTCATACAGGAAAAAGAAAAGATAACACCTCTGGTAGATGAAAGTTTCTACTACCGCAATACTCTTCTTCTGGAAGAACATGATGGAGCAAGACCTTCCTTTGTGATCTCATTAAACAATCTTACCACACTCAATATTCTGAAAAGAGCTGCGGAACTTTCGTTAAAAGTACCTGATGATCTTTCCATTCTTGCCATAGATGATTCCTATATATATCCATTTCTTTCTCCTGCGGTGAGCTCTTTTATCCGTTCAGAGGAGGGATTCCCCCGCATGCTTCTGCAAACTCTTTTTGAACGGATGAAAAAGAAGGATATGGAACAGAAAATTATTATTCCGGAAGGAAAATTAATAGAACGGAATTCATGTTGCAAATATAATAAAAAATAAATCAGAGAAAGGTGGTTTTTATGAAAAAAATGTTTACGCTTATTGAACTTCTGGTTGTTATCGCGATCATCGCCATTCTTGCGGGGATGCTTCTGCCTGCATTGAATAAAGCAAGAGATATAGCACACGGCGCAAGCTGTCTGAACAGAATGAAACAACTCTACATTATGCACAGCGGATATGCGGATGACTTCAAAGGCTGGGGGTATGGGGCTACTGTAACGGTCAGCAATAACAATCCTGCTTATTACAACCGTGGGGCGGAGTTTGCCAGTTACTATCTTGCCTATGCAAAAGACCGCCTGGGGTATGCCTCATGGACTGTTTATGACATAGAACACAGCAACGTGATCAAAGCTTTGCAATGCCCAGTCGCCCAGAGATATTACCCCCACTCCGAGGGAAGTACGAATTTTGCAAATTATCCTGTCTGCCAGTACCTTGCCTCACCCAATACAAATTATGTAAAAGTACCCTGGGTATGGATCTACAGCGGTACTAATGGAAAATTCTTTAAACCTTCTACTGTAAAAACAGCCTCCCGGCTTCATTACTCCAACTGTTCCAGTTCTTACAGTGATGGTAACAATGCTGCATGGATATGGCACAATTTCCGCAGTAACCTTCTTTTTGTGGATGGGCATGCTTCTGTGGAAGACCCCCGTAAATGGGAACTTACATATTCTGTTGATGGAAGACATCCGAAATACAATTGGACAGGCAAAGTTTATCCCTGTATCGGTAAATAAAAAACTTTAAACATAAGGAAAAGAAAAATGAAAAAATTTTTCAGCAAGGTCATTTGCGGGGCAATGCTGCTTGCGGCAGTTATTGCTGACGGAAAAGAATTGAAATTGACAGACAATGGGAAAATTCTCTGTAAAATTGAATTTTCCAAAGCTCCGGACGAAGTGGAAAAATATGCTTCAACAGAGTTGGCTGCTTTTCTTTCCAAGATCTCCAAAACAGATAAAAATTTTTCTGCAAGTTCTTCAGCCGTAAAAATCAAGTTTGTTCTTAATGAAAAAGATCCTGCTCTGAAAAAAGAGGGATACCGCCTTGCGGTAAATGAAAAAGGGATCGTTATAACTGCAAGACGCTCCATTGGTTTTCTCTATGCAGTTTATGGCATACTGCGGGATCACGGCGGGATGCGCTGGCTTTTCCCCGGAGAGGATGGGGAATATTACTCTTATAAGAAAGTTGTCAGCGTTCCTTTCGGCACCTCCATCCACAATCCCACATTCAATTTCCGTACCATTCATCCCTGCAGTGCTGCTGTCAATTCCCCGAAATGGGCTACTTTCGACTGGATGGTACGCAACAATATGAGGATCTATGATACCCACAATGTTCTGGAATACCCCAAATTGAAAAAAGGGTTGATCCAGCGTGGTGCGGAAACGATAAACGGGGGACATTGCTTCACCCGTCTGGTCAATGGTGTGCATGTGGAGAGAAACTGGAAGGACTCCAATACTTATCTGAAAAAACTCTTTCAGGAGAAAAAAGAATATTTCCCCCTCATCAATGGTAAAAGGGTCTATCTTGACGGACAGAAATATCAGCCCTGTACGGAAAATGAAGAAGTTGTCCGCCTGATGTGCGAAAATGCAAAAAAATGGGTGGGAAAAATGGGGACAAGAGATGGTATCTTTGAGATCTCCAATAATGATGGAACCGGCTGGTGCCAGTGTGAAAAATGTGTAAAAATCGACACCCCCTACGATAAAAAACACGGTTATTTGACCACCCGCTACTGGACGATCATCAATAAGATCGTCAATGAGTGTTTCAAAGCCTATCCTGATTCAGAGATCTGGGGGATCGCCTATCAGAATTTCCAGGCTCCTCCCAAAGATATCCTGCCGGATAAGCGTTTAAGCGTGCTTCTTGCCTTCAACAGAAGATGTTTCCGTCATAATATCGACGATAAAAACTGCCTGACCAACCCCCTCTATCTTTCCTGGTACAAAGGCTGGTTCAAACTGGGCTACCGGTACACCACATGGGAACAGATCAATGCCAATGGATTTGTTTTTCAGCCTATTGAAAATATATTTTATGAAACTTTGAAGTTCTATAAAAAGAACAATATTGATGGCTGCTGGATCGAACTTCCCCCGCCGGATGGTAATTACGGAAAACGCTACGATGGAACAATGACCAAAGATACCTGGCGGGGAATGTGGCAGACCGTTTATACCGCAGCACAACTTATGTGGAATATGGATCAGAGTTATGAAAAACTCTATGAGGAAGCCAATAAACTTTTCTATGGAAAAGGCTGGGAAGGGGGAATGAAAGAATTCCGGAAACTTTTGATCAAAACTGCCCAAAGCACCCCCGGATGTTTCGGTCACGGTCACTCTTCCCCGCTGGGAAGATGTCTGGATGCTCCCGGCGTACAGGAGAAACTTATTTCACTCCTTGCACAGGCGGAAAAAGCCGCAATGACCGATCCTGACAAACGGGCTCTCAAACACGTGCGGGAAGATATGGATATCTTCCGCCGCACCTGGCTGAAAACAAGAGAAGAATATATCAATAACTACCGGGAAGTACGGGCATACAAAAAGAGTGCCCCTATCAAAATTGACGGAAATATCACCGAAAAAGACTGGAAAAATGCCGATATCGTTTCCTCCTTCAAACTCTGCAACGGCAAAGGACTTGCCCCCAACCAGACTTATGTAAGAACGGTCTATGAGCCGGAAAACATCTACTTTGCCATTGAAGCAATGGAACCGCATCCGGATAAACTGGTCAGCAATATCACGAAAAAGGATGGGCCTGTCTGGGAGGATAACACATTGGAAATCTTTATTTCCCACCCGGATATGGGAAATAAGTATTATCAGTTCATCGTCAATGCCAGAGGAACGCTTTTTGACGGGATACGCACCCCCGGAAGCCGTATAGATCCCTCTTTCGATTCCGGCGCGGAAATCGCAACGAAAATATTGAAAGACCGCTGGGTATTGGAGATCCGTATCCCTTCTGCACCTCTGGGTGAAAAATGTATGGAAGGGGAATCCTGGAAGGTGAATATTGCACGGGGAAGAGTTCTTACCACAATGAAATTCCATGACAACGAAAACAGCACATGGAGCAATGGTTATCCCCACGATGTGGGCAGATTCCATCCGGTAGCCTTCTGCAGAGACCGGAAAGTTGTGGGCAATGCCCGTGCGGAAGCAGATGCAAGAGGTTGGAAAAACGGTGCCTTTCAGGAAGTTGGTAAAAGAAGATTTCCGCCCAAATGGGAAACACCGGACGGCATTTTCCCCAAAGACTGGATCTTCCCGGGAAAAGGCAAGGCGGCAGTAAAGGAAGAAAAGGACGGGAACAGATATCTTGAGATCCGCCAGGGGCGTATCATTCAGAATTTCGATGCACCCTGCAAAAAAATGAAGATCAATTTCAGAGTCAGAGGAAAAGGGAAACTGCTCCTTGCCGCCTACCGTTATACTGTGCCGGATAAAAATGCAAAAAGAAAGCAGATCGGTGCTAAAATCATCAAAACGATTTCTTTGAATTCTGATAAATGGCAGTATATCAAGGAAACTTTTGAACGGCCCACAGAGCAGGAAACAACAGGGATCGCCTTTGTGCATCAGGCCGGGCAAATCGATATTGATGATGTTTTTGTTTCCAAAGAACAGAAATAAGGAGAAAAAATGCAGTATATCAGAGCTTTTTATGATAAACTTGCCGCAAGTGTGGATGAAAACCGCCTGTGGCAGGATATGAAAGAAATTACAGAGTGTGAAGTGGGACAGACTTTTTCCCATTACCGCCTTGCCGCGGAATGTGCATTGAAAAAGATGCGGGAAGCGGGTTTTTCCCATTGTGAACTTCTGGAAATTCCTGCTGACGGAAAAAGTGTCTTTCTGGATAAGACCATGCCTCTGGCGTGGGATGTGACGAAAGGGAAACTTTCTGTTATTTCCGGAGAGGGATTTGAAGTTGGCGAAGTGCTTGCCGACTATGAAAAACACCCTTTCAGCATTGTAAAAGGTTCTGTGGCGACAAAAGAGGGCGGCGAAAAACTCAAAGTAGTGACGGAAAAAGATTTTCTTGCCGGGAAAGATGTGAAAGACTCTCTCGTTCTTCTGGAACAGAATACCTGGCCCAGAGCCCATATCCTCAATCCCGTTCTGGAAAAAGGGGGCAGGGGGCTTATTTCCTGCTTCTCCAAAGGAGCGGAAAAATTTCCGGAGAGTATCCAGTGGGTGGTAGCCTCCACATCCGGTCCGCATTGGCATCCTGTCAAAGGGGATAAGGATTTTATCTCTTTCAGTATCTCGCTATCTCTTGCTGAACGGCTGCGGAAAAGTGCTTCGGAGGGGGATTTTTATGTTCTTGCGGAATGTGACGGGAAAAGATATGAGGGGGTTCTTCCCTTTGTGACCGGGATCATCCCCGGAAAACGCAAAGAGGAAGTCTGGCTTTCCGCTCACTTGTATGAACCTCTTGCCGATGATAACTCCACCGGGGTTTCCGCTGTGATCGAAAGCGCAAGAACGATTCTTGCAAACGGCACTCCTGAATTTACTGTCCGGCTTCTTTTCGGTATGGAAGTATATGGTTTTGCCGCCTATGCCTCCATGCGTGGTCTGCCGTTGAATAAAGATGTGCTTGGCGGGATCAATTATGACGGGGTATGCTGTAAAAAGATCGGTTTCTACCCTGCCGGGGGAGCGTTGCCCTGGTACGGGAATATCATATTGAAAATGATTTATGATTCCCTGAAAGATCATATAGGTAGTCCCGCACTTGCCTATACCTCCTGCGGCAGATATTTTGATGATATATCCATTTCCGATCCCACGGTGGGAGTTCCTGCGGTGTGGCCTCTGAATATGGATATGAGTATTTGGCACAATTCCAGTCAGACACCGGAAAGTGTGGATAAAAAACTCTTTAAGGATTGTGCTCTTCTCAATATCCTTTTTGCCAATCTTATTGCTTCTCCTGTGAAAGAGATGATGGATTTTGCTGTGGATTGTATTGTGAAAGAGTTGGAAGATTTCAAGAGTGGTCTGGATAAATATATTTATACATCCCATAAAGAGCGTTTTCTTGCAAAAGCCGCCCTCTTCCGTAAAGATATGAAGGCATTTTCCATTTCTTTCGGGGAAGAGTTTGTCAATGAAAAACTGAAAATTTTTGATGAAAAAGTTTCAGTTTTGGCTCAAGATCTTTCTGACGATCCTGCCGATTTTGCCATTCTGGAGTCTCTGGATAAAAAGATCGCCAGCCGTCTTTCCGCCGGATTGCCCAATGACCTGAAAAAAGTTCCGCCGGAGGAAAGAAAACCCATTGGAGTCATGTATGACCCCCTTGCCGTGATGTTTGCGGAAGCCGATGGAAGAAGAAGCGTGAAAGAGCTTCTCCTTGCCGCAGAGTATCAGAGTGATGAGGAATGGGATGAAGAGGGCATAAAAAAGATGCTTGACCGCTTTATGTTCTTTGTAAAATGGGGATATATCGGAATAAAAGAGTGATTTTTCCTGTAAAAAATTATAATTACGAAGTATTCAGCCCTGAAAGAGCGTTTGCCCTTTCAGGGCTGTTTTTGTATCTGATGTTGTTGCAGCCCCTTTTTTTATGCTTTATCCATCAACGGAAAAGGGTTTCCGGATTGGTGGAAATAACCGGGGGAAGCGGATCAAACAATGTAATGGCAATAGACCAGAAGACATTTTTTACTTCAATATAAAATATTTCCGCTTTGTCTGCATTTTTTCTGGAACATTCAAATGCCTGCATTTCCCCTGTCCGGGTATTTTTTAAAACCGTTTCCCCTGCAAGACTTCTTACAAGGATCTGTGCTTTCCCGGTTGCTCCGATGGCAAAATTCTTTACACCGGCGGGAACCATAAAATACAATCTTCCGGAACTCTGGATCAGATTGAAATTCCCCCTTACATGTGTCAAACCATTTCCCCTGTGGGAGGAAATAATATCTTCCACATTGAAAGATTTTACATAGAGGCGGTAAATACCTGTTTCCTCTGCGGTAAAGGAAAGAGTTTTGCTTTCTCCGGGTACAAAAGAACCATTTTCCACTTTTTGCCCGGAGGGAGAAGTAAGATTGTAAGAAATACTGCTGTCATACCCAATGCGTTTGGATTTGATGAGGAGTGTGATCTTCTGACCTTTTTCCGCATATTGGAGAAAGTCGCAGTTACGGAAATGAAGATTCTCATTTTTCACTCTTGCTGCATCTTTTTCCGGAATGGAAAGTTTCTTTATATCCAGGGGGATGGGACGGTATTTGTAAAGTTTGGCAAAACGGGTTTTTTCCGCCTTTTTCAAGGCTTCAAAATCAAAGTTCTTTGTGCCGGTGGGAGTGACAATGGCAAGTTCGCCTCCAAGAAGATCACTGAAAAGACTTTCAGACAAATACCTGACCCGGAAGATCTTCTGTTTATTGATATCGCCGGGGTGATTGAGTTTACAGTTGATGAAACGGATATTGCCCACAGGTGTTTCACCGGCCATAGCAGAAGTGAAATCAAAATATTCGCTGTTGCGGACAGGAGGATTGAATACACAGTTTTTCAATTCAAAAAGAACAGTCTGCACAGGAGTATGGAACTGGGTCACAGAGGAAAGAACCATGTTTTCAAGAGTGATTTTGCCGGAAACCGGGGGATAGGGACGGTTTTTGCTGTAATAGGGATGCAGATATAAATCAATACCGTTGCGGGAAAATTTGCAGTTCCGCACAGTAACAGAAACTTTTTCGGAAGTATTGTCCAGTTTGGAGGGGGCAACGGAAAGCGCTGCGCCTTTATTGTTTTCAAACACACAGTTTTCAATGAGGATATTTTTCAGCATTTCCACATTCTGATTGGGTTCAAGGTCGATACCGCCCTGGGGGGGACAGCCTTCGGCGTTGACAAAACGGCAGTTTCTGATGATCACATTTTTTCCGGAGATCACAGCGATCCCCAAACGGTTGTGACCGGAAAAATTCACATTTTCCACAAGGATATTTTCACAGTACCGTTTTCTTTTGAGATAGCCGCCGAAATAGATACCATCCCCGCCGCTGTCTTCAAGGGAAAGATCTCTGATGGTCACATTGCTCACACTGGCAAAGTTGAAAATATGTCTGTGTTCACTCTGCTGGTAAAGTTTGGGATTACGGTAATCGGCTTTATTCATAATGATACGGCTTCCGCCCATGCCCCGGATGGTGATATTTTCTCCACCTTCACGTACAAACATGCCCCGTTTCTGGAATGCACCTTTTTTTGCCCGGAGGACAACATTTTTTTCCAGCGTAATGGTCTGATTGGAACGCAGAGAAATGCGTTTGCCGATAATGTAATCTTTTCCGGTGTAGTCGATCACAACTTCTTTAGCATTGGAGTTGATGGCTTTTTGCAGACACTCCGTAGCATCTTCCTCATTGAAGCCGAAAGAAGAGGCTTTCACCTTTTCCGGACGGGGGGCAGCAACTTTTTTTACCTTTTTTTTCACAGTTTTTCCTGCGGGTGCAGCAGAAAGAGCCCCTTCAAAAAAGAAGAGGGAAGCAAAACAGACACCAGCAAAGATCATTAAAGATTTTGTTTTCATGTTTTTTTCCTTTTTTTAGTATATGTTTCAGTTTTTATTTTGTACTTGCAAGCATGACTTTACGCAATGCCAGAGCCCAGCGTTCCAGAACATTTTTTCCGGAATACAAAATGGGGTGCATGATGCACATCAGGCGGTTTGCCATGATATCTTCACAGTGGAAGGTATCTTTTTTGATATATCTTTCTTCCGGGATATTCCAGAAGATGCTTTTATAAAGAGGAACCCCCCAGCCGCTTCCCAGTTGGATACCTTCCGCTTTCAGCATATCGAAAATATCTTTCCTTGTGATGCATTCTTTCAGAAACTCTTTCTGCAAAAGGAAGGAGAAGAAATAATATCCTCTTTCATCATCACTGAATGCAGATTTCTGCAACTGGATGGAGGGAATATCTTTTATAAATTCCAGAATGAATTTTACAGCCTCCCGCCGTTCCTGCATAAGTTCCGCCTGGTGCTGAAGCTGATCGTAAATGACCGCAAGCTGAAATTCTGTCATACGGTATTGATGACATTCCAGACCTGTGGGCAGCGGTTCTTCCGGAAAAAGCAGGGATTTGCCGATATGACTTGTACGCAAAGCATAGTCAGCAAGGCGTTCATCGTTTGTCACAAGACAACCGCCTTCACCGCCTGTCATAAGTTTTGTCATCTGGAAAGAGAAACTGCCGTAACAGCCCATCGTCCCTGCGCCTTTCCCATGCTGTTTTGTTCCGTGGGCATGGGCACAGTCTTCAATAACTTTGATCCCGTGTTTTGCGGCGATACGGTTGATCTCATCCATATTGGCAAGTGCGGAATAAAGGTGTACGGGAATGACTGCTTTTGTACGGGGAGTGATGGCTTCTTCAAACCTGACAGGATCCATACACATCGTATCCGGGTCAATATCCACGATTACCGGTGTAGCCCCGATATACAACGGTGCCTGGGCGGTTGCGATCCATGTTACGCCGGGAACGATGACTTCATCGCCTTTGCCGATCCCCAGTGCAAGAAGCGCACATTGCAAAGTAGTTGTGCCATTGCTCATCCATACAGCATACTTTGCTCCCTGAAATAGTGCAAAGTCCTCCATCAGGAGTTTTTCATATTTGCCACAGGAACTCCATTGACGGCTGTTATAGACTTCAAGAAGTCTTTTTTCCGTTTCCGGATAGAGCCGGGGAAAAGGAGGGACAAGAGAAGCACGTTCATTTTCTGCAAAAACAGCTTTTCCGCCGTTGATGGCAAGAGTGGGATCAGAAGGGAGCATTTTTATTCCTTATATATATTTTGAATTTCTGTTTTATTTCTTCTTTTTCAGCAAAAGTGCCGGATCAGGAGAGACCAGCCCGGTAAGGGGGGAATACAGCCGGACATTGACACTCCAGGAGGCTTTCCGTATTTCAATACTCCAGATCTCCTCCTTTTGAGCGTTTTGCCTCGTGAGTTCCAGAATATCCAGTTTTTCAATCTCCTTCTGCATCACTTTTTTACCGGAAGCATTGTAAATAACAATATTCTGCTTCGGACTTGCATCAAACCCCAGAGTGAATTTTTTTACCCCGGCAGGAACTGTAAAATACAATCTGCCATCAGGCTGAAGAAGAGCAAAACGCTCTCTTGTCACACTCCAGCCAGAACCTTTCTGACCGATAATGGCTACAGAATTAAAGGATTTTGTCTTTACCGTATAGATCCCTGTTTTTTCCGGCACAAAAGAGATGGTATCTTCCATACCGGGAACTATATTTTTTTTGTACAGGACATTTCCATCCGGCCCGCAGAGGGAAAGAGAAATACTGCTGTCATATCCATTGCGGTAGGTAATTGCCCGGATCGTCATTTTCTTTCCTTTTTCTGCATACTGGAGAAATTCGCCGCCGCGGAAAGGCATGATATTTTTTGCGGGAGGAGCAGTAAATGGTGTACCTTTTTCCGGCAGAAGCAGATCCTTTTTCTCCGGAGGTGCGGCAGGTATGCAGGGAGCAAATCTTTCAAAGTAGGCCCTGGCATCGCGGGAAATTTTTTCCAGATCCACCTGAAGAGTTTTCCCGTTTTTATTTTCGGTAAGGGTGCCGGAAAATGCACCGGGAGCAAGGCGTGTTCTGCCTTTGGTTATAAAGTTGAATATCACAGGGGTGAGAGCTTTGTTTTCAATACGGCAATTTTCAAAACGCACATTTCCCAGAAGGAACTCATGGGGCGTATCGTTGCTGAAAGAAAAAATATACTGTTTCATCTTTTTATGTGTGGCAAATACCGTATCCCTGAAAATGATCTGTGTATTTTTTACGCTGTCCCGGAATTGTATTCTGCCTTCAAGACGGCATTTATCCACAAGAAATGAGCCGCCGGCAGGTTTGGATGCGGCAGTTACTTTGTAATAAGGATGGATGTAAAGATCTTCCCCGTTGTTTTTGAAGGTACAGGAGCGTAAAATACAGTTGTCAAGGCGGGATGTGGAATCAAGTTTGGAAGGGGCGTAAGAAAACGCCGATCCTGTATTGTTCTCAAATACACAGTTTTCAACAAGGATATTGACCAGCCGTTCAAAAGGCTTATTGGGCTCAATGTCAATACCGCCTGCGGGGGGAGTACCGTCTGCATTGATAAAGCGGCAGTTGCGTACAATGACGTTTTCAACGGAGCCGATCCCCAGTCCCAGACGCATACTGCCGTCAAAAAGCACATTTTCTATGAGGATATTTTTGTTATAACTGTTCTTGGGATCTGTTCCCTGAAGATCTATGGCATCTCCACCGCTTTCTTTAAGGACAAGATTTCTGAAAGTCAGGTTTTCTGTCCCGATAACAAGGAAGGTATGCCGGTGTTCACTCTGGGGATAAAGTTTCGGATCCCTGTATAATTTTCTGATATTGATGATAGCGGAATTTTTCCTTCCCTCAACGGTGACGTTCCTGCGGTTTACGATATAGAACATGGGGCGGGCCGGCCACTTGAATGCACCGGGTTTTGCCCGGATGATCACCCCTTTATCCAGAATAACCTTCTGATCGGAAGCAAGGCGGATGGTTTTGCTGATGATGTAATCTTTACCGGTATAATCAACAATAAGTTCCCTTGCTCCGGAATTGATCGCTTTCTGCAGACATTCTGTTGCATCATCCGCATTGAATCCGAAAGAAGAAGCCTTTACGGTGTGGGGAACCGGAGCATTTTTTTTATTTGCGTTGGCGGCTTTTCCGGCAGACTGTGCAACAAGTTCACCTGAAAAAAGCAGCAGTAAAGCGAAAAAAAAGGCACAAAAAGAGTATTGTTTCATTGTGGATTTCCTTATTTTATATATTGACGGTCAATCGGTTATTACCATTATCTGAAATATCCGCTTGTACCTGTCCAGCAGTGGTGGGGTTTATCTTTCTCCCATGTTTTCAAAGTGAAATACGGTCTGTCTTTGTAAGGGATCTTTGTCTGACTTACATGACCATCCATATAAAGGATATTGATAAAGCCATCATGTCTGAAGGGATCAGCCTGACCGGTATTGGCGGAGGTGGATCTCTGTTCTCTTACTGCAAAACTTCCCTGATTTTTCGGAGAATCGGTATTCAATGCATCCATGGCAAGGTAAATTTTACTTAAAAATTTCAATTCTTTAAGATACTTTGCCCGTCCCCAGGTACCATCGTCCAGCTGCTGGGAACCGAGTCCGCAATAGTTGTAGCCGTAACCGATATTTCCCGTAGGCTCCCCTTTACCGTTCAACTGACCTTTACCTACCGCCGGGTTGTGCGGCAATGCGGAATCCCTGAACACCTTTGCAGTAACATATTTTACCTTGAAGAAATAAGTCTGCCATTGGGCTTTTGTCATTACTTTATCGGTCTCATTATAATACCAGGTTGAATTATGTGTGGGGAGTGATTCCTTGAAATCTCCGGTGTAGGACATGAAAGCAAGGTAGATCTGCTTTTCATTACTTACACAGGAGATTTTCCGTGCCGTCTGTCTTGCTTTGTTCAAGGATGGCAGCAGCATCCCTGCAAGAATGGCGATAATTGCGATGACTACCAGCAATTCGATGAGTGTAAAATTCTTTTGCCGGATGCGGCTGAACTTTTCCTGTTTCATAAAAACCTTACTCCTTATTTTGTTATTTTTTTTCTTCTTTCTGTATCTTTATTTTTATTCCTGATGCAGGATAAATCAATCAGCGAAGGCGGAAGTTTCACATTGTGATAGGGGGAATTTTCCCCCTCACATCTGCGGATCAGAAAAGAAAGCCCCTGCAAAAGCCTTTCTTTCTCATCAAATTTCATCATTCCGCAATTCTCCGGATAGCTCTGTTCCATATTCCCCACAAACACATACTGACAACCGGGAACTTTTTCTGCCGGGGAAAAGGTGCTCTGGACGGGACTTATGAGAATTTCCGGAGGCTCTTCCATTGCAGAAAAATATCTTGCCGCATCTGTCAGAAATCTCTCTCCGGCATTGCGTCCGTAATTATTTATATAGCACAGACTGGATTCCAGGATATGAAACAATGCCGAATCAAAATCCTCCTGCAATATTTCCATAAAAACTTTTCTTATGTTTTTAATATAATACCGGTATTCCGGAGGACGGGCAAACTCAATAAATGCGATCCTTTTATATCCCTTTGCCTGTAATTCTTTCAATAATTTTCCGTAAGCTGCGGCATGATCAAATTCCACTACATCGCAATATTTTGTAAGGGAGGGAACTGCTGCTGTAAAGGGGATCCTGTCCCGGATAAGATATTGAAACTGCTCTTTTAACAGACTCGATCCGCGGAAAAGAATACCGTCAAGAGGAAAATTCTGTAAAATTGTCCTGTTTTCCCGGAAAAGAGTACCGTTGAACTCTATGGTCATAAGCGAATAATTGCTTTCTTCCGCTTTTATCCGCAGTGGACGGAGAAAATCCTCGGTAAGAGGCCCTACGGAAATACCGACAATGCCGATAATATTTCTTTTCGGGCGTTTGTTTTTCTTTTCCCGCACAAAAGTACCGGAAGTACCCCTTACTTCAAGAATGCCTTTTTCCACAAGAAAATGAACCGCCTTTTTTACAGTTTTATGATGACAGCAAAGGAGTTGCGCAAATTTCAACATGCCGGGGATACGCCCGGTATATTGATTTTGCCGGATATGGTCAAGAATCTTTTCCGCAGTTTCTTTGTAAATTGCCGCACTCATACGAGTATTGCCTCCAAACTCCTTTTATTATGTTTAATATACCAACTATGATACTCGCATGCAAATTTTTTAAGATTTATTTTTTGAGTTTTGTTTTTTTTGTGTTGATTTTTTCTGTTCCATCGTTATATTAGAAGTAAAAGAGGAAAGGAAAAGTTTTTATGGTTAAAGAAAAAAAATCTCTGAAAAAAACTTTTTTCCACTTATTCTTTCTCTCTTTTATTCTTTTCTTTCTCTGTTTTTCTTTCTTCTTTTTTTCTTCTCCTGCTGATACTTCATCCATCAATAATGAACTGTTTCAATTTATTCTCATCTCCGGACAATACGGGCAAAACGGAGCGGGCGATTCCCTGGAAAATGCAGAATATTCCGGCTCAAATTGTCTTTCTGTCAGCCGGAGAAGAAAAACTTCCTTCTCTTCTTCCCGTTTGAGGAATCTTCCTGTAAAACAATATTTTTGTATTTTACCATCTTTTTTCCCTGTGGAATCTTTTTCAAGCGGAAATACTTCTGTATTTTATTTTCCACCCTCCTTATCTTCTTTCCTTTTTATCAGGGCAGGGCCCGAAAAAGTATGAAGAAATATTTTTGATTTCATACTGACAGCAAAGCAACAAAAAGGAGAAAAAATGGATATATTGCTGAATATTTTTTATAGTATCTGTGGCGTGGCAGGTTTGTATTACGGCGCAGAATTTCTTGTAAAAGGCGGTGTTGGGATCGCCAGAAAAGCGGGAATAAGTCCTCTTGTTATCGGACTTACCCTTGTAGCCTTTGCCACCAGTGCGCCGGAACTTGTGGTAAGCGTCAAGGCTTCGTTAAGCGGGAATGCAGATATTTCCCTGGGTAATGTGGTGGGGTCCAATATCTGTAATATTGCCCTGATCCTGGGGATTTGTGCCTGTATTACGCCTCTGGCAGTACAGAAACAGCTATTGAAATTCGATACGCCCATAATGATTGGTGCCAGTATCCTGCTAACCATCTTTTATTTCAGCAGTAAAGGATTGACAAGGTGGCAGGGACTTGTTCTTTTTGCAGGATTCCTTGCCTATACATTCTGGAATATTCACGCTTCGAGAAAAAATAATGCGGTAAAGGAAGAGGAAAAAGAGGAAATTGCAGGAGAGAATGGAAAAGAAATGCACATTTATTCTGCTGTATTTCTTGTAATATGCGGATTGGCTCTCCTCATCGCCGGTGCGGAATTTTTTCTGCGCAGCGCCGTTTTCTTTGCAAAACTTTTCAGATTGTCTGATGCCGTTATCGGACTTACCATCGTTGCAGTGGGTACAAGTTTACCTGAACTTGCCACTTCCATTGTTGCCGCCTGTAAAAAAGAATCGGATATTGCCATAGGCAATGTGGTTGGGTCCAATATTTTCAATATCCTGGGGATTCTGGGGATTGCTCCCATTATCGCACCTATGCAGAATGCCACGCTGGATATTGTGGATCTTTCCATGATGCTTCTTACCGGTATTCTGCTTTTACCCATGATGTTTACCGGAGGAAAGTTGTCCAGAAAAGAAGGTGCATTGCTCCTGGTCATCTATTGCGGATATATTGCCTATCTGCTTATACAGCATACATGATAAGGGGCATGGTTTTTTAAGAACAAATACAGATATCTCATATTTTTCAAAAATATGGGATATCTCTGTTTTTTGAGGAATTTTTTCCTGATTTGCAAAAAGTTTTTTCTGCTTTCCTGATTTGAAGCAATATAAATCAAATCCGGAAAAATCTTGTTCACAAGCAAACACAACTGTTCTGAAAAGACAGAAGCTCTGAAAAAGAACGCCGTACCGGGTAGAGAACCTCCCATCACACCGGAACCCCATACAGGAGCGCCGCAAAGGCGGCAGAATAGAGCAAGGAGTGTCTTTTCCTTCTATCGCACTCGTGGTGCTGTATAAGGCTTAAAAATTTCATTTATCTTTTTGAGGATTATTTGAAAGGATAAACCTTTTCCTTGCCACAAAAAGTTTTTTTTGATAATTGTGAGAAAAGATAAAAAAGCGGTCCTTGTGCATCGTATTCAGCACAAGGACCGTATTTTGTATTCAGAAAGACAATTGATACTTTATTTTGCCTTTACTGCTTCTGCTTTTTTGGGAGCAACTTTTGCAGCAGGTTTTGCAGCAGGTTTTGCAGCAGGTTTTTCTCCTATGAAGGGAGGAATAACCACTTTCAAAACTTTTTTCTGCTGTTCAATATAGCTCTTCAACTGTTTTTCAAGAGCCTGGGCAATAAGATCTTCTTTGATTGCGGCTTTGAGTTTTGCATCGAGAGGAAGAACTGTGGCTTCTTTCTTTGCATGAAGTTTGATGATGTGGTAGCCGAAAGGACTTTTCACAACATTGGAGATCCCGCCGGCATTCAAAGCAAATGCCGCATCGAAGTATTCAGGAACAAGCTGCCCCTGTGCCATTTCGCCAAGCATACCTTTGGCTTTGGCAGAACCGCATTTGCTTTCTTTTTCAGCAATCATACCGAAATCTGCACCTTTTTTGATCTGGGCAAGGAGAGATTCTGCCTTTGCTTTGGCAGCCTTTTCCTGTTCAGGAGTACCGGGTTTGCCGGGGGTATCGGATGCGGAAATAAGAATGTGGGAGGTGGTGACAGTACGGGGTTGGGTGAATTTTGCCGCGCTGTCTTTGTAATATTTTGCGATCTGTGCATCGGTGACTTTGATCTTGCTCTTCAAATTCTTTTCCACCCACAGATTGATGGCAGTCATGTTCATGATCTCGGCATTGGTGGTGAATTCCTTTTTGAGATCGTCAATGGTCTTACCCTGTTTGGCAAGTTCCTTTTTCAATACTTCCATCTGGGCAGGGGGGATGGCTTTGAGTTTTTTGTCAAATTCCGCAATTGCAAGAGCGGCGGAAGGTTTGATGCCTGCTTTTTCCGCAGAAATAAGAAGCAGCTGTTCATTGACAAGAGTGTCGATTGCCATTTTGAACTGCTGTTCAAGAAGATTTTTGGGCATCTGGGAAAGAAATTCCGCAGGGACATTGCCCAGTTTTTTGATGAATTCTGCTTTGGAGATCTTTTTTGTGCCGATGATGGCAACAGGATCAGGCAGGAAAGAAAGGATCTCATCAAGAGATTTTGTTTTAGCTGTCGCCGCAGGAATGAGGGCAGGATCTTTCTTTTCCTGTGCAGGAGCAATTTTCGCAGTTTTGACTTTTTCCTGTGCCTGGTCGCATGCGGCAGTAAGCGCTGTAAAAGAAAGCGCAACAGCGGCAGATGCCAGGATTGTCCGGTAGTGGATCATGGATTTTTTCATTTTTGTTTTCCTTTTTGTTTGGTTATTGTGATACTTCGTTTGTTTATATTTCTTCCAGTTTATTACTCTGTAAACAACTCATCCTGAAAAAGTATATGAAATCCCGGAAAGTCCTTCCGGGAACTTCCCAGAATCGCCGCAAGAACAGGACTGGCAGGATCATCACTTTCTTTCATATCCAGTGCATCCGACCACAGCCCGAAACAGACATATCCCTGTTCGGCAACCTTGAACCTGGCTAATTCAGACCGTTTTGCCCTGAGAAAGTTCCTGATTTTCTGTGAAAATTTTATTTTTTTATTCATGGATTCCATGAGGGCAAGTTCTCTGGCAAACTGCGTACTGTTTACAGGCGTTTTGAGATTGTTTATTCTTTTTTCCAGAAGAATGAGCGAAGAGATATCCTCTTTCACCTTGCCGGATACTGTGTCCGGTCCGTTCAGTCTTTCATAATATTCCACTCTTTTAAGCGCATTCTGAAATTGCCCGGCCGTCACAAGAAGATTGATCTCCTCTGTAAGGATATTGAGTCTGGAAGCATTTTCCAGTTCACCGATAAAGGCACAACTTGGATCAATGGCACGCAAACGCATGAGTTTGGGAAGCATCCCTTTATGATTTCCCTTTTTTGCTTCCGCGGTGATCTCCAGCAACAATTCCGGATGAGTTTTAGGCAGTTGCCCTGACTTTTTTTCAGAACAGCCGTAACAAAAAGAGAGAAGAAACCCGAAAAAGAACAACAAAACTTTTTTCCCGCAGGAACACTTGAGTACATTCTGTTCAAGGCAGTTTTCTTTATGTTTTTTCATTTCTTTGCCAGTCTTTCTTTTCATTAATATAAACCATGGACAGAAAACTATAGCAGAAAACTTGGAATTTGCAAATTGTAAAGAAAGTTTTTTTTGAGAAAAAGTGTAAAATAAACATAATGTAATGAAAAAATCCTCATTTCCCCTGCTTGCAGGGATACGGAAATGTTCCGGAAAAAGAAAAAACGAAATATTTTTCTTTTCATGGATTTTTGATTTGAAAAATCTTTTCTGCCGGAATATATTATATTCCCGTATTTGATTTATTATGAGTATCTAATGAAGGCATATAAATTATGAAAAAGACGGGATTTGACAACGAAAAATATTTGCAGGAGCAATCCGAAGCCATTCTTGCAAGAGCCGAACAGTCCGGCAATAAATTATATCTTGAATTCGGCGGCAAACTTGCCTATGACTATCATGCCGCAAGGATCCTGCCGGGGTTCGACCCCAATGTGAAACTGAAATTACTGCAAAAGCTGAAAGATAAAATCGATGTTATCATCTGTATTTACGCAGGGGATATCGAAAGAAAAAAAGTCCGGGCGGATTTCGGGATCGCTTATGACGCGGATACCATGCGTATCATTGACTCCCTGCGGGATAAAGGAATCCTTGTAAAATCTGTTGTCGTAACAAGATATGAAGATCATCCCCTTGTAAACAACTTTATCAACAAACTGACCCGCCGGGGCGTCCGGGTTTATAAACACCCTCCCATCAAAGGGTATCCCGCCGATGTGGAACGGATCGCCAGCGATAATGGTTACGGGGCAAATGAATATATCGAAACCACCAAACCCATCGTCATTGTGACCGGCCCCGGACCCAGCAGCGGGAAGATGGCTACCTGTCTTTCCCAGGTCTATCATGAACAGAAACGGGGGATCATGGCAGGTTATGCAAAGTTTGAAACATTCCCTGTTTGGAGTCTGCCGCTGAACCATCCTGTAAATATTGCCTATGAAGCGGCAACGGCGGATATCGGAGATATCAATATGGTTGACCCCTTCCATCTGGATAAATATGGGGAAATTGCCGTCAATTACAATAGAGATATTGAAATATTCCCTGTGGTCAACCGTATCTGTGCGAAAATCATGGGCGAAGAAAATGCCTATAAATCCCCCACGGATATGGGGGTGAACCGGGTCGGATTTGCCATTAAAAATGATGATATCGTCCGGGCAGCGGCTTCCCAGGAGATCATAAGAAGATACTTCCGGTACTGCTGTGATTATGTTACCGGCTCTGCCGATCAGCAGACTGTGAACAGAGTCAAAAACCTTATGGATAATCTCAATCTCAAAGAGACCGACCGGCCCGTTGTTCTTCCCGCAAGACAGGCTGCGGAGGAAGCGGCGACTACTCCGGGAAAAGGCAATGACAACTTTTTCTGCGGAGCAGCATTGGAACTTCCTGACGGAACGATCATCACGGGGAAAAATTCCCCCCTCATGCACGCTGCAAGTTCCTGTATCCTCAATGCCATCAAACGCCTTGCGGGACTTCCCGATGAACTCTTGCTCATCTCTCCGGAGATCATACAGAGTCTGGGTTCTTTCAAAAAGGAGATCTGGAAGAGTAAGAAATTAAGTCTTGCACTGGATGAAATGCTTATTGCATTAAGTGTAAGTGTGCCGGGGAATCCTGCGGCGAAACTTGCGGTGAAGTGTTTGAAAAATCTTGCCGGTTGTGAGATCCATCTCTCCCATATCCCCGCACCGGGAGATGAAGCAGGATTACGCAGACTGGGGATCAATCTTACTGCCGATGCAAAATTTGCCAGCAGGGATCTTTTCATTGATTAAAAGAACTTGACAGAGAGTGTTGAATGAAATTTTTTGATCCGAATGATTATACGGGAAGTGACATTGAAAAAATCAATGCCGCTATTTATGAAGCAAATAAGACCGGTTCTTTTGTCCGTATGGGGAAAAGATTGCCGGATGAAAATTCCTCCAGGGATTTCTGGCTTATTGATTCCGCCATTCTCCTGCCGGAAAATATGACCTTTATCATTTGCAATACACTCATCAAACTTTCTGACACATCAAGGGATAATTTCTTCCGTACTGCCAACGCACCCCTTTATAATGACGGTACAGAACCTTCCGTTATAAGTAATGTGCATATCATAGGGGAGGGTAAAGCCATTCTGGAAGGGGCAGACCACCCCCGTTCCACCGGAGACAGTGCTAAAACTCTCGGTGTACAGAAAATTACCCCTTATCCTGCTGACGGAGAAGACAAAAGTAAGCGTATGACCTATGGTACGGACGCCGGAAAAGAGGGGGAAAATCAGAAAGGGGATTGGCGGAATGTCGGTGTGCTTTTTATTAAAGCAACAGATTTTTCCATTAAAAATATTCTCATACGCAAGGCGCACAGCTGGGGGATCTCTCTGGAATACTGCTGTAAAGGAGTGGTGAGAGATATTGAATTTGATACCAGCGAATACAGGATCGTTGACGGCGTGGAAGAACGGATGCTCAATCAGGATGGATTGGATCTGCGCAGGGGATGCAGGGATATTCTTATTGAAAATATTACAGGATGTTCCGGAGATGATCTTATTGCTCTTACTGCCATTGGTACGAAAGTACGTCCGGCAGGCACTTTTACAAGTATTGAATATTGCGGCGGAAGCAGTGATATAAGAAAGGATGATGTATTCAATATCACGATAAGAAATGTCCGCGGCTATTCCGGCGGAGGGTATTTTATTATCCGTTTCCTCAACCAGAAAGGTGTGAAAATGCACCATATTTTTGTGGATGGACTTCTGGAAACAGCTCCTCCAAATCATATCGGCTGGGCGGCAATCAAGATCGGCGCACCCAATTATGCCGGTTCTGCCGCACTTGGGGAAACTTACGCTTTCCAGATCCGCAATGTACGTTGTCAAACCAGACGGGGGATCACTTTTGGTGCGCCGTTAAGTGATTCGGTTATTTCGGATGTATTGTATTTTAAACTCCGGGAAGACCACTCTATTACCAGTCATCACGGGGAAGGGGA